>NZ_JAYFSK010000006.1:0-77641 GCF_041464035.1 Acinetobacter sp. AL9
AAAGTTGGGTGTATTTCTTCATCGTGTGCTTTCCAATTGCGGGTTGAAAAAGTCTAATGATTCTATGAATACACCTAACTTTTTCAACTAACTACAAATGTGTTGCACTTGAGATTTGAATCTGCGTAACTAAAAAATAAGCGACTTCGGTTGTGATTAGACACTAGCCTGGTAACAAAATGTAAGCTACATCATACATTTAACAAAATGCGCCTTTTTCATATTCGATTGTAAAAACGACAGCGCATAAAAAAGCCACCTTGCGGTGGCTTTCATTTCAGCAGAGCTGAAATCAACAATTAACCAAGTTTTTTAGTTACGTAGTCGATTGCTGATTGAACTGTTGTGATTTCGTTAGAATCTTCGTCTGGGATTGTGATGTCAAAATCGTTTTCGAAAGACATTACAAGCTCTACTAAGTCTAAAGAGTCAGCACCTAAGTCATCCATAAAAGATGCTTCGTTTTTGATTTCTTCAGCTTTAAGACCAAGTTGTTCTGCAACCGCTTGTTTAATGCGTTGTTCGATATCGCTCACAGGAATTCTCCTCATTGCTTGTGGCGTTTTTAATGCCGTTAGTTTAATTGAATCTATAAAATTTTGAAAGTTTATAGTTGAGCTTAGCTCATGTATAAACCACCATTTACGTGTAACACTGTACCAGTGATGTAACCAGCTTTGTCTGAAGCCAAGAAACTCACTGCATTTGCGATATCTTGTGGATCACCTAAACGGTTTAATGCCACTTGCTCACTCATTTTTTTGCGAATTTCTTCACTTAGCTGATCTGTCATTTCAGTTGCAATAAAGCCCGGCGCAACCGAGTTTACTGTAATTTGACGACTGCCCATTTCTTTGGCAAGGCTACGGCTGAATGCTTCAATACCCGCTTTTGCCGCAGAATAGTTGGCTTGTCCTGGGTTCGCAAAATGTGCCACCACAGAACTAATATTAATAATGCGTCCAAAACGTGCTTTGGTCATGCCCTTCAAGACACGTTTAGATAAACGGTAAACTGCCTTTAAGTGAATGTTGAGAATGTCATCCCAATCATCTTCTGACATACGCAGTAACAAATTATCTTTGGTAATGCCCGCATTGTTAACTAAAACCAAAACTGAACCATAGCTTTGTTCAATTTCAGAAACCAATGCATCAATGGCTGCACCATCACGGACATCCAATACTTTACCTGCACCGTTTTCTGCAAAACTTGCCGATAATTTTTCTGCGCCCGCTTCAGAAGTGGCAGTACCTACCACAAAAAAACCGTCTTGAATGAGTTGCTGAGCGATGGCTGCACCAATCCCTCGGCTTGCACCTGTGACTAATGCAACTTTACGTTCTTGTGTCATGCAATTTTCCCTTCTGCCACTAAAATGGCATTTAGTGCATCTTCCATACGACTTTGTGTGTCGAGTGGGAATGCTTTTTCGATATTCGGTAAACGCTTCGCAAGATTCGCCAATACGTTGCCTGGGCCACATTCCACGATATATTCAATACCCTGATCTTGTAGGTATTGCATGGTTTGTGTCCACTGCACCGATTGGTACAATTGCGCAGTGAGTGCCTGACCTAATTGCGCAACATCTGCCGCGATTCCAGCGTTGACATTTTGTATTACAGGAATACGCGGTAGCTCAATGGCAGTTTGTTCCAAAGCTTGTGCAAACTGTTCGGCAGCAGGTTTCATCAATGAACAGTGTGAAGGTACAGATACAGGCAGGGCAATGGCTTTACCGCCATTTTCTTTGGCCAATGCCATTACTGCTTCGACTAAAGTTTTATCGCCTGCAATAACCACTTGCCCTTGTGCATTGTAGTTGGCTGCTTCTACCGAGCCACGACCTTGCACATTCACTTGTTCACATAGCTCAAGCACTTTGGCATCTTCAAGGCCTAAAATGGCAGCCATTGCGCCCTGACCTTGTGGCACAGCGTTTTGCATTAATTTGCCGCGCAAGTTTACCAGTTTAACGGCATCGCCCAAGCTCAAGCTGCCTGCAGCTACTAATGCGCTGTATTCGCCCAATGAGTGTCCTGCCAAATATTTTGGTGCAACACCACCCAACTCTAACCACACATGCCATAAAGCGATACTTGCAGTGAGTAATACAGGCTGAGTAAATTCTGTTTGGTCTAAACCTTCACCACTTTGTGCAATGTGCCATAAGTCAAAGCCAATCGCTTCAGAGGCTTCTGCAAATGTTTCGCGCACACCGCTAAACTGTTCTGCAAGCTCAGCCAACATACCGGCTTTTTGTGAGCCTTGACCAGGAAAGACAAATGCAGTTTTAGTGGCTTGAGCTGCTTGCTCGAGTCGTTTAGCAGACATAAAAAATCCTTTAATTAAGATGCGCAAATTGTAGTTTTTTGCAGCTACAACCCACACCTTCTCATGTAAGCTCAGTTATGGAGCGGAAATTTAACACTTAATTTTGTTTTTAGTAATTGCCAAATACAACAAAAATCGTGCACAAAAAAAGGGAGCTTACGCTCCCATTTTTTCTACTAAGCTTGACGCTTAATACATCACCAATTATTCAGCATCTGCTTTAGCGAATAATTGACGACCACGGTAGAAACCATCTTTAGTTACGTGGTGACGACGATGAGTTTCACCAGTAGCTTGGTCTACAGTTAATGCATTCTCGGTTAAAGCGTCATGTGAACGGCGCATGTCACGGCGAGAGCGACTTTTACGGTTTTGCTGAACGGCCATGATGGCTCCTTACAAAGATCGAAAAAATGGATCAGAACAAATTGAGTTGTCTTAACTAAAAATTATAACATAATTTTCAGTTAAGTTTACCTTTCAAACTTGCCAAAACATCAAACGGATTATCACGTTTTTCTTCGGCAATGTTCTGAATGGCAGGTTGATGCTTATGCTCGCAAGCGTCATGCTTAGGAGATAAAGGCAACAACAATAACAATTCATCTTCTATAAGTGACAGTAAATTAGCCGTCGCAGGCGAATCATAATCGCCTTTGGTGGTGGCTTCACTTTCACCTAATACAATGAAATCAGCATCCTCATCCAAGCGCTCTATCAGTGACTCATCATCCACAAGAGCTAGATGAAAATCTGAAACGAGGTCTATTTCTACAGAACCCAAGCAGCGCTGGCATTCCATTGGAACTTTCGTTTCAATATGACCATCTAGCCATACAATGCGATGATACGCATCCATTGATAGCTTACAGTCTATGTTAACCAATTGATCATCAATTGATCCAACAGCTTCACGGGCGATACGAGCAAAGCGAGACAATGGCAGGTTACCTGACCATGTAAAGCCCTGTTCAGCCCATTTAAACGGCTCAATCTGTGCCGGAAAGGTATTTGCTGACATAATTAAGGCGGCAATTCTACAAATTCATCAGTACTCTGTCAAAGATTAAGATACAATTTTGTACTTATTTAGACAGACCAATTTTGGGTAACACAGTCATGCATCTGTTGCAGCCGCAAACAGAAGTGAATTTTTCATCACTTGTGAGCACACTTCCAACCACCAATTCTGACACTTCGCACCCCCAAGTGCAACTCTCGGACTGGGCAAAACTCAATACAGAAACGGAACAGGTGGACTGGCTCATCTTACACTTTAATCACTGGTTTTCCCACCTAAATGTGAACTTGGTCAAAGGTGATTTTGAACCTGAGTACTTTCCTGCCACGGTAACACAGCCTGCACGAATTCAATTTGCACATGGTTTCTTTAATAGTGCCTTGCATGAAATTAGCCATTGGTGCATTGCAGGCGAACAACGACGTTTATTGCCAGACTTAGGCTATTGGTATGCTCCCGATGGTCGCACTCAGGAACAACAAGCCTTATTTGAACAGGTTGAAATTAAGCCTCAAGCCATTGAATGGCTGTTTGCTCAAGCGTTTGGACGAAAATTCCGTGTATCTTTAGATAACCTGACCGGTGAAGGTGGAGATGGCCGCACATTTAAAGACAATGTCTTTGCCCAAGTGCAGCGTTATTTTAACGGAGAAGCCAAATTACCACGCGATGCAAAACGCTTTATTGAATGTATTTGTTACTGCACCCGAGGTGGCAAAACATTACAAATTACAGAGTTTGAACGAAAAAATTTGGATTAAATGCAATAAAGCACAAGGCAATGATTGCAAGTGACATCAATCCCCTTTCATAATGAGCCTAACGTCACACTTACGCTACTGAGGAATTCATATGTTGCATTTAAGAGTACATCCTGAAAATCCACAGCCGCGTCTAATCAGCCAAGCGGTTGAACGCATACGCGCAGGCGATGTGGTGGTCTATCCAACCGATGCTGCTTATGCGATTGGTTGCCAAATTGGTAATAAAAACGCGATGGAACGCATTTCACAAATTCGTGGTTTAGGCGCAAAACACCAATACGCTATTATTTGTGCCGATTTATCGGATATTGCCACCTACGCCAAAGTGGACAATGCCATGTATCGTCTACTGAAAAACAATACGCCTGCGGTCACCACATTTATTTTACCTGCGACCAGTGAAGTTCCGCGTCGCTTGATGCATCCCAATAAAAAAACCATTGGTTTGCGTATTCCAAGCAACCCCATTTGTCGCATGCTGCTTAAAGAATTAGGCGAACCTTTACTGACCAGCACCCTGATTTTACCGGGGCAAGAAGACCCTTTAGATGATCCATACGAGATTGATCTACAACTCAACAAACGTATTGATGTACTGATTGATGGTGGCTTAGGCACACTTAGCACCACCAGTATTATTGATTTATCGGGCGACAACCCGCAAATTGTGCGTCGTGGTGTGGGAGATGTGAGTGCTTTTGAATAAGCATTCACTACCTTCAAAGTGATTGACAGCACGGCAGTTTAAAAGCCTTGCTTGCATGAATTAAACCGATGACTTTATTTCAGGTATTGTTAAATTTGCAGCAGTTCTCGGATGAGATGCACATTTATGTGCAACATCCTTGGACATTAGAGTCCGATGCAATCGTATGTTCCAAAACTGCATTCACAGCAACAATGCCTGAACCTCCCGCTACTTATACTTATTTTTTAGATGCAGCATTATGCAAAGCACTTTTGGCACAATCAGAAAGCCGTAATCTTTGCCTGCAAGACAGCTGCATGGCAATGATTGAATACGCATTACAGAATAAACAGAAATAAATACTTAAAGATTGAATGAGTTAATTTTTACAACTTGCCTTAAATCTCCCTCAATCCCGATTTATTTTAGGCTTTTTTTGATATTTGGTCGTAGAACAGATTTATTTCAATCACGATATCCTTTAGACTAGCCGCTATTAATTCTGAGCTATTTCTCCATCTCCTTCTTATCTGAAGCGGAAATAGCATTTGCATGCTTTTGAAAATTCGCGTGGCCCAACACTGTAATGAATCAATCCCTCCACAATGCGATGGAACCTGCCCAACACATTCGTGTGTTAGATGAGTGGCAAGAGTCGATTCCTGAGGATTTGTATATTCCTCCTGCAGCATTTGAAATTCTGTTAGAGCATTTCGAAGGACCACTCGACTTTTTAATTTACCTGATTCAAAAAAATGGCTTCGATTTACTTCAGTTAGATATTGCCCCGATTGCATCGCAATATTTGTCGTATATGGATGCCATGAAATCGCTAAATATTGAACTGACTGCCGATTATATGGTGATGGCGGCATTACTGGCCGATTTAAAATCCCGCCTGTTGTTGCCTAAACCTGCAAGTATCAGCAGCATTGAAAAAGACCCAAAACAAGAGCTGATTGACCGTTTAGAAACCTATTTAAGAATCAAGCAAGCAGCTGAACGCTTGGGGCAAATGTCTGTTTTGGAACGCGATACCTTTGCTACCAATCTTAGCTTAGGGCATACCGCAGTCAATAATGTTGGCTATGCAGCCGATCAATTACGTGATGCCTTGTTCTGTATTTTTAATCGTCCTGAACCTGTCACCCATCAAGTTTTGCAAGAACCTGTTTTACTTGAAGAACGGATTGCATTTATTGAAGCCAAACTCGCATCGGGTGAAGTACTAAGTTTTGACGCGTTGCTTAAACCAAGTCAGGGACGCATGGGCATGGTGGTGACCTTTATGGCGATTTTAGAACTGACCCGCCAGCAAAAAGTGTGCATTATCAGCAGCGGTATTGAAGCACCATTGAGCATTCAAGGGGCGCAGACATGAATCCAGAACCAATAATTTCAAGCTTGTCTGAAGGCGAACAACAGCATGAAGTGCTGATGCAACTCGAAGCAATTATTTTTGCCAGTGACAGTGCTGTGTCTTTAGCACGTCTGAAAGAAGCGTTTCAAGATAAGTACAGCAAAGCGCAATTGCGCCAGTTTTTACAACAATTGGCCATGTTACAACATGGTCGCTCGATTGAACTGATCGAAACCGCACAAGGTTTCCGTTTTCAGGTGCGGGCAAAGTATCGTACAATTATTACACAGGTATGGCCTGAACGTCCGACCCGACTTTCACCCTCACTGCTAGAAATACTGGCTGTGATTGCCTACCACCAACCTGTGACCCGTGCAGATATTGAACAAATTCGCGGAGTATCAAACAATAGTCAAATTTTACGTACATTGTTTGATTGGAACTGGATTAAAGAATCAGGTTTCCGAGAACTCCCAGGAAGACCTGCGTTGTTGGTTACAACGCCTCAATTTTTAAATGCGTTTGGCTTGAATTCCTTAAGTCAATTGCCTCCCCTACAGGATGCCAAGGAAGCTTTCATGGCACTCGATGCATCTGCGTCTGTGTCTTGAATAGGTAAACTGTTGATGATCATTTCTAAGGTTATGCTGTCATGAGTGAAAAGTTGCAAAAGGTACTCGCACGAGTAGGCTTGGGTTCTCGCCGTTATATGGAAGAAGTCATTGCCGCTGGTCGTGTGAGTGTCAACGGCCAAGTTGCCCAAGTGGGTGAACGTATCGAACCAGGTGATGAGCTTCGCATCGATGGTCGTAAAGTTCAGTTCCAAATTGAAGATGAAATTCGTCGTCGTGTTCTGATTTACTACAAACCAGAAGGCGAAATTTGCTCACGCAACGACCCAGAACAGCGCCCAACTGTATTTGATAACCTGCCTGCAATTGCCAATGATCGTTGGGTAATGGTTGGTCGTCTGGACATTAACTCGACAGGTTTATTGCTATTCACCAACGATGGTGAATTAGCCAACCGTTTAATGCACCCATCGAACGAAATTGAACGTGAATATGCAGTTCGTGTGATGGGTGAAGTGACACCACAACTGAAAAACAACATGCTGCGCGGCGTAGTGCTAGATGATGGCCCTGCCAAGTTTGAATCTTTCTCTGAAATTGGCGGTGATGGTATTAACCGCTGGTATCAAGTGGTGGTAAAAGAAGGTCGTAACCGCGAAGTTCGTCGTATTTTTGAATCACAAGGTCTGAAAGTCAGCCGTCTATTGCGTACCCGTTACGGCACGGTAATTTTACCGCGTGAATTACGTACAGGTCGCTGGATGGAATTGGATAAAAATGACATCGATAACCTTGCCAAAGCGGTTGAGTTAAAACCACGTCAAGGCACAGGTTTGTACGGCATGGCAAAACGTCGCAATGAGCGTATGCAGGAAAAACCGTTGGCAGCACGTCGTGGTGGTTTCTTGCGTCAGCAACGTCGTGACACCGAAGAAGCTGCACAAAACACAGGTTTTGCACCGCGTGAACGTCGTCAGGACGGTAACAGTTACGGCAACCGCGAACCACGCCAAGACGGTAACAGTTACGGCAACCGTGAGCGTCGTCAAGATGGTAACAGCTATGGCAACCGCGAACGTCGCCAAGATGGCAACAGCTATGGCAACCGTGAACGTCGCCAAGATGGTAACAGCTATGGCAACCGTGAACCACGTCAGGATGGCAACAGCTACGGCAACCGTGAACGTCGTGACGAAAATGCACCACGCAAACCGTTTGGCAATAAAAGCTTTAAAAAATTCTAAAAGCTGAAATACGCCAAATTGATAAAAAGCCACACGTTCATGTGTGGCTTTTTTATTGGGCAAATTTGTTGGACAAAAAATAATAAAAATTAAATATTTGGCAATACAGGAATTTCAATCCACTGTGCTTTTGGAAAGCTTTTTGACAAATAATTTTTTAAATATTTGGCAGTATCCTGCGAAATTAAAGGGTCTTGTGATTCATCGTTCAAATTATATGCCAATGCATGTAAATTCAAACCACGTGTTTTTAAAGCTTCCAAACTGAGCAAAGTGTGGTTAATACTGCCCAAACGCCCAGAACTCACCAAAATAACAGGATATTGTTTTTGCTCAATATAGTCGATGGTGAGTAGGTCTGTGGTCAGCGGCACCATGAGCCCGCCCGCACCTTCTAATAATACTGCATCATACTTTGCCGCCAGTTGCGCAGTCGCAGCCTCAATTTTAGCAAAGTCAATTTCACGACCATCAATTTGTGTAGCCAAATGCGGTGAAGCAGGATAGCTAAAAATTTCAGGCATGGTGAGTTTGTCATCATCTTCAGGCAACCATTCACTGCCCATAATTTTACGATGCTGCTCAATATCTTCTGAAACGTCTTGATTGCCCGTTTGAATCAGTTTTTGGGTAATGGTCTGAATACCCTGTTCATTCATGGTCTTGGCTAAATAACCCGTGGCATAGGTTTTGCCAATCCCTGTATCAATACCACTCACAAAATAGACTTGAGCTGTCATGGCATTCTCCGTGCAAGACAATAAATAGGATGATACGTGAGCGTATAACTTTTTTGCTGTGAGCTATGCTGCTGACTAAACTGTTCATAGCCCCGATAAAATTCGGTTAAAGTCGTTTTGTTCCAACGCTGCCCTTGTGCTGTACCCGTGACACCTGTGGCTTTTAAATGCTGCAAAATCTGTTTAGGATGTTCAAAACTTAATGATTCAAGCTGCTCTGAACAGTGTAATACTTCAAAGCCCTGCTGTTTAAGCTGTTGTTGTAACGCATCCATACTCAAATAATGTAAGCCTTGACCTGTTAATTGCTTAATTTCAGTCAAGTTTTGAGGGCCAAACGTCGAAAAGCACAAATACCCTTGCGGCTTTAACGCTTGATTCGCCTTGCGCAATAATGCTCCAAAATCTTCCACCCATTGCAAAGCCGAACTCGAACAAATTAAATCCAAAGACTGCGGAAAATCGAGCTGTTCTATATCGCCAATTAAGCCATGAATTTGCGTACTAGTTGTTTGAGGATGATGCAGATACGCATGCAACACTTCGGCATATAAATCATTTAAAGTCAGCTGTTGAATTTGAAATTCACGCAGTAGCAAGTCGGTTAAATTCCCTGAACCACAGCCGATTTCCAAGACGTTTTCAAAGCAAAGCTGAGGTTGATCTGACAACTTTTGCTGCACAATATATTGCTGCATTTTTGCCATTAACTGCTGACAAATTTGCTGCTGTACCACGGCATGCGTTTTATAACTCTGATGAGCGCGGGCAAAACGCTGTGCCACTTGTGCCTTATCTATACGCATACGCACACTCAAAGCAAATCCAGTAACTGTGTTAAATCTGCCGTTTCAAATTGCGTATTTAAACAAATCCGCAGTCTTGAACTGCCTTGCGGCACAGTCGGTGGACGTACAGGCATCACATAAAAACCTGCAGTCTGTAACTGTTGGGCTTTGCTTACAGTTGCAGTAGAGTCGCCAATAATCACAGGTACAATTTGCGAAGTAGATGGGCAAGCAAAACCTTTGGCCTGAATCCCCTGCTGCATAAATTGGCTCAAGGCCGCCAAATGCTGACGCTGTGTCTGCATGTGCACAATCTGATTCAGCATAAACTGCGTCCATGCCATACAAATAGGTGGCTGTGCGGTACTAAAAATTAGCGGGCGCATTCGATTAATCAGGTAATCGCGGATAATCGGATCACAGATCAAATATCCCCCAACTGAAGCAACAGCTTTACCAAACGTCCCGACCAGAAAATCAATGGCATCAATCACGTCATATAGTTCGGCACAGCCCAAACCTTGCTGCCCACGCACACCAATCGCATGTGCTTCATCGACATATAACATAACTTTGGCAAACTGCTGTTTCAGCGCGACCAATGCGGCTAAATCAGTTTCATCACCATCCATACTAAAAATGGATTCAGTCACCACAATAATGCGTTCATAATTGTCATCAGCATGATATTGCATCAGCAATTGCTGCAAATGTGCCAAATCATTATGCCGATAACGCAAATATTTGGCAGATGACAAACGAATGCCGTCAATCATGCTGGCATGTACCAGTTTATCGGCCAAAATTAGGGTTTTCGCATCTGCCAATGCAGGTAAAATACCAATATTCATGTGATAGCCGCTATTAAACAGCAAGGCAGCTCGCCCATGAAATAATTGCGTTAATGTGGCTTCAAGCTGTTCATAGGCAGGGAAATTTCCAGTCAGCAAACGTGATGAAGATGCACTCATTAAACGCTGTGCATTGGGCGTTTCATCAAAAAACTGTTCACGTAAGCGCAAATCAGAGGCTAAACCCAAATAATCATTGGAAGATAAATTCAGCATCTGCTGTTGCTGAATTTCAATTGTTTTACCTTGCTGCTGATTGCTGCGAAATTGACGAAAATTGCCCTGTTGGCGAAGCTGATCAAGCTGTTCTGCATAGTGATCGAGTAAACTCATGCGCTCGCTCCTTGCATACCTGTCACCACCTCAGCCAATTGCTGCAATAAAGTATTTAGTTCTGCTGCTGTAATCACATACGGCGGCATCACATAAACCAATTTACCAAATGGACGCACCCAAATACCGCGTTGCACAAATTCTTGTTGCAGGCTTTGCATATCGACAGCATGTTTAAGTTCTACCACACCAATTGCACCTAAAACCCGCACATCCTGCACCCATGCCAAATTAGCCAATGGTGTTAAATGCTGTTCAAGTTGCTGTTGTATACGTTGAATATTGGCTTGCCAGTCTTGTTCTAATAATAATTGGGTACTTTTTACTGCAACCGCGCAAGCCAGTGGATTTGCCATAAAGGTCGGGCCATGCATAAACACACCTGCCTCACCCTGCGAAATCATTTCTGCAACATGCTTCGTGGTCAATGTGGCAGACAAAGTCATATAACCGCCTGTCAGCCCTTTGCCGATACACATAATATCGGGTTCGACCTGAGCATGTTCCCATGCAAACAACTTGCCTGTACGCCCAAAACCTGTGGCAATTTCATCAAAAATTAACAACACGTCATATTGCTCACAAAGCAATTTGGCTTGACGCAAATATTCAGGATGATAAAAACGCATGCCGCCTGCACCTTGCACAATTGGTTCAATAATCATGGCGGCAATCTGCTGATGATGCTCTACCAAACTTTGCGCCAATTCTGCAATATCGGCAGGATTCCACTCTTGGTCAAAACCTGTTTGTGGTGCAGATACAAAATAACGACGCGCCAAACTTGAGCCAAAAACCTGATGCATCCCTGTAACAGGATCACAAACCGACATGGCATTCCATGTATCGCCATGATAGCCAGAACGGGTGGTAATAAAATTGGTTTTTTCAGTTTTGCCTTGTGCAGTCCAGTATTGCACAGCCATTTTCAGCGCCACTTCAACGGCGACGGAGCCTGAATCTGCATAAAAAATTTTATCTAAACTCGGTGGGGTAATTTCGAGCAACAAACGCCCTAACTCAATAGCAGGACGATGGGTCAATCCACCAAACATGATATGCGCCATACTGTCGAGTTGCTCAGTCACAGCACGGTTCAGCTCAGGATGGTTATAGCCATGAATCGCGCACCACCACGATGACATGCCGTCAATCAACTGGCGACCATCTTCAAGTTCAATGGTGCTGCCAAATGCCCGCTTAACCTTAAAGGTTGTTAAGGGCTGAGTCATAGAGGTGTAAGGATGCCAAAGATGTTCACGATCAAAAGCCAAATCCATCAGTTCTGTCATCCCACCATCATCCTTGATCTTGTAAAAAACTTGATGTGCTAAATCTTAAACCTGTCTACAGATAAAATAAATTGCGAGATTTGTCACTTATGGATCTGTTGGCAGGTTTTTCTGTAAATATTGGCAGATTTTGCTAGTCAACTCATCGGCATGGAATAATGGCAGCCCATGCGAGCCTTGTAAAACATCTACGCTTAAAAACTTTGCAGCTAAATTTTGCAGTTTAGCTGCAACTTTGCAATCAACTAAAACATCCTGCTCTGCAAAAAGATGATACTGCAGACCTGCATAATTTTTAAGCTTAGTCACCAAGTTTAAGTTTTCCAATAAACTCAAATCGTGTTGAAGCAAAGATTGCGGCTGTGGCTGAACCAAACTTTGTAATTGTAATAGGTCGGTTTTACTGCTACTCACGCCCTGACACACCATAAAACCAAAACGCTTTAAAGTTAAAACTGGGTCTTGTGCAAAAGATTGTTTAAACTGGGCAAATGTGGCTTGTGGCATGGCTGTATCCCAATCTGCTTGTGCAACAAAACACGGATTGGATGCAATGGTGATTAAGGTTTTATATTCTGCATATTGGCTGGCAATCGCATCGACCAACAGCGTTGCCAATTGCCCACCCAGTGACCAGCCCATAATCACATCAAACTGACGTGCAAATTCGACCTGTTGCTGCATGACCTGTGCATCAGCAGCGTTAAAAATATTGATGAGCTCAACCCGAAAACCTTGTGCTGTTAGGGCTTGCTGTAACGGATTTAATAGTGCAGTACCACCGCCCCAGCCTGTAATCAATAAAATCTGTTGTTGCACGTGGCTTGCTCGCTAGTTAGAAAATCACCTCAGTATAATACTGAATCGGCTCAATCAACATCTGCAAAGCACCAAGATACGTCAATCAAAACGAATCTAAATATAAAAGCCGATCTATAAAAAAACCCGATTTATCATAAATCGGGTTTTGGCTTAATTTGCTTTGATCAGATTACATTTGCGATTGAATGTAGTTTTGCAAACCAATCAATTCAATTAAACGTAATTGTTTTTCCAACCAATACGTATGATCTTCTTCTGTGTCGGTCATTTGCTGACGCAACATATCACGGCTGACATAGTCGCCTTTTTCTTCACACAATTTTACGCCTTGCGCCAATTTTTCACGTACTTCGTATTCCAGTTTTAAATCGGCTTTTAAGCAAGACACCACATCTTCACCCACGTCGATGTCATCGCGCTGCATATTTGGAGTGCCTTCAAGGAACAATACACGACGAATTAAAGCATCGGCATGCTGCGCTTCTTCCTGCATTTCATGGTCAATGCGCTCAAAAATTTTGCTTAAACCCCAATCTTCATACATACGCGAATGAATCAGGTATTGATCGCGAGCAGCCAGTTCGCCACCAATCAACATATTTAAATAGTCTACGACTTCTGGATTGCCACGCATTTGCTGTACTCCCTTTCTTAATCCAGTCATTATGGACACATTCAGGCAAAATTGCAAAAGTTAATTATTGTAAACCCATGATTTTTATAAAATTAAAATGAGAAACATACGCATTTGCAATATAACTTAAAAATTCCCATATATAAAACAACTGCTTGGCAAAACTTAGCTTTAAAAATGACAATACAATGATTTTGCATCATTTTGTAAATATTGAAAGAAACCATACTTTGACGCTCAAGTATCGTAAAAAACGCCTAAAAAGCGGATTTTAAAACCCAGCTGCTTTATGATAGTCACGAGTTCCATCACTTTCTTAAAATAATGACAAATCTAAATACATCTGCACCCATTTTAGTCACAGGCGCAACAGGCTATATTGCCAGTTGGGTCATTAAAAACCTGCTTGAACAAGGACATACCGTACACGCGACGGTGCGTGATCTGAATAAAACCCACAGTTTTCAACATCTGACTGATATCGCGGCAAAAAGCACAGGCAACTTACAATTATTCCAAGCCAACTTACTTGAAGAAGGTGCTTTTGATGCCGCCATGCAAGGTTGTGAAATCGTGCTGCACATGGCCTCGCCTTTTGTGGTCACCAATTATAAAGATGCAGTTAAAGACATTATTGAACCTGCCGTCATAGGCACCGAAAATGTATTAAACAGCGTTAATCGTACTGCATCGGTAAAGCGTGTAGTGGTGACTTCAAGTATTGCTGCAACCTATGGCGATGCGATTGATATTTTAAATACGGCCAATAATCGCTTTGATGAAAGTCACTGGAATACTAGCAGCAGCCCTGAGCATCAGCCTTATCCTTATTCAAAAGTGGCAGCTGAACGCAAAGCTTGGGAAATGGCAAAGGCACAAAACCGCTGGGATTTGGTCTGTATCAACCCTGCTTTGGTGCTTGGCCCATCGTTGACCAAAAACACCCAATCGGGCAGCGTGGAAGTGTTATTGCAGTTTGCCAACGGTATGACCTTGGCAGGTGTCCCTGCTATGTGGAATGGCATTGTCGATGTGCGTGATGTTGCCGATGCTCACATTCAGGCCGCATTCAACCCTGCTGCTGAAGGTCGCTATATTATTAGCGGTGGCACACTCAGCTTATTGGAAATGGGCAAAATTTTAGCGCAGCACTTTGGACGTAAATACCCTTTCCCACGCAATCAGTTACCTAAATTTGCCTTTAAAGCCTTTGGCCCTCTACTTGGTTTTTCCCGTAAATTTGTGGAACTGAATATGGGCTACCCAATTTATTTTAATGCGGAAAAAAGTCAGCGTGAATTGGGTATGCACTACCGCAATATTGAAACCAGTCTAGTCGAACATTTTCAGCAACTCATTGATGATGGCATTGTGAAGAAACGTTAAACCTTCGACTTCTCTCAGTACAAACCAAGGCACTTCATCGTTGAAGTGCCTTTGTACCTATTAGTGGATAAAATGTAGGATGATGCTTATTCAAGCACACCATATTCCTGCATCAGCTGAATAAACTCAGCTTCATTCATGACCTGCACACCCAACTTCTCGGCTTTTTCCAGCTTTGAGCCAGCTTTCTCACCCGCCACGACACATTTGGTTTTACCCGAAACACTACCACTCACCCGTGCACCCAAAGCCTGCAACAACTGAGTCGCTTCATCGCGTCCCATTTGGCTCAACGTCCCTGTAATCACCCAACTTTCACCATTCAAAGGCTGACGTGTCGGTGCAATCGGAGCATCCCAATGAATGCCTGCAGCTAATAAACGATCCAACACTTCTAAATTATGCGGCGCTTGGAAAAAGTCCAAAATCCATTCTGCCGTAATATCTCCCACATCTGGAGTTTTCTTTAACGCTTCTAAATCAGCTTCACGCAAAGCCTCTAAAGTCTGAAAAGTATTGGCAAGCATCCGCGCGGTGGTTTCGCCCACACCACGAATTCCCAAGGCATAAATAAACGCAGCCAAAGTAGTTTTTTTGCTGTTTTCAATCGAGTCAATCAAGTTTTGAACCGACTTCTCACCCATTTTTTCAATGCCGAGCAAAGTGTCGCGGTGTTCGTGTAAATGATAAATATCAGCCACATTTTGTAGCAAGTTCAGATGCAGTAATGACTCCACCCAACGATCACCCAAACCTTCAATATCCATGGCTTTACGTGACACAAAATGACGAATCGCTTCAATACGCTGTGCCGCACAATACAAACCGCCTGAACAACGCGCCAAAGCCTCACCTTCAGGCATCACCACAGGCGAATCACACACAGGGCATTGTTCAGGTAAATGCACTTCTTGCGCATCGGCAAGGCGAAATTCAGGCCAGACTTTTTCAACTTTGGGAATCACATCACCACTACGGTAAACACTGACCGTATCGCCTAAACGCACATCCAAACGGTGAATTTCACCAATATTATGCAAAGTAACATTGGATACCGTCACACCACCTACCGCAACGGGGTTTAAACGTGCCACAGGCGTCAACGTACCTGTGCGCCCCACTTGCCAATCAATATTTTCAATGGTGGTTAAAGCGGCAACTGCAGGGAATTTATAGGCAGTCGCCCAGCGCGGCTCACGACTTAAAAAGCCCAATTGCTGTTGCTGTTTCAAGTCATTGACCTTGACCACCATGCCATCAATTTCAACGCTTAAATTCGGACGCTCAAGGTTAATTTGCTCATAGGCCGCCTGAACATCTTGAATGCTCTTGCAGACAAAATGACGTTCGCCAATTTCAAAACCAAACTGCCCCAACCATGCCAAACTGTCGGACATGGTGCTTTGTCCATGAGGCGGCACACATTGTGCAATGCCATAAGCATAGAATGCTAAAGGACGTGAAGCCGCAATATTCGGGTCTAACTGACGCAAACTGCCTGCTGCTGCATTGCGTGGATTGGCAAAGGTTTTTTCACCTTTGGCTGTATTGGCCGCATTGAGTTTTTCAAAACCAAGTTTTGGCATCAACACTTCACCACGCACTTCCAAAAATTCAGGAATAGCCGTTTCTGTCGCACTCAAAACTTTCGGTAAATTGCGGATAGTTTTGACGTTGTGGGTAATGTCTTCCCCTGTTTCCCCATCACCACGGGTCACACCACGCACTAAAACACCATGTTCATACCAAAGTGAAATCGCCAAACCATCAAATTTGAGTTCGACATCGTATTCAATATTTTGGTTGGGCAAACGCTCTTCGACACGTCTTGCAAAGGCAAATAATTCTTCCTGATTAAACACATTGCCTAAAGACAACATTGGCACAGCATGTGTAACCGTGGTGAACTTTGCCAAAGGTGTGCCACCGACTTTATTGGTCGGTGTATCGGGTTGAACTAAATCTGGATACTGTTGTTCCAACGCTTTGAGTTGATGGAAAAGCTGATCATATTCACTGTCTGCAATTGTCGGTTGATCCATCACATAATAGGCATGATTGTGCTTGGCAAGCAGTTGAATCAATTGACGCATTTGCGCCACGACGGTTAAATCTACAGACATATTTTCCACCATAAAAAAGGGCGGTCTTGTTCCGCCCTTCAATTTTTTCTATGTAGCGCATGCTACAGCTTGTATTGCTGCGCACATTATAAAAATGCTGCTGCAAAGTTGCAATTTATCCTACTGCACTCAGTTCATTTGCCAAACACTTGACGTAGCTTATACCCAGTACGAGATCGCAATTCTAGACATGACTTGCCTGACCAGCACGATAATCTATCGCCTGATGACGCCAGTGTTCACGTAATTGTGGAGTAAACTCTAAATGGTTTTGGTCATAGACCGTTCCATCAATTTCACGTGCAATCAGTCCTGAAATGCTGACCATGGTATCAAAGGCATTTTGCACATCGCTGTGCGGCAAAGCGAGGAAGAACGCTAAACCTTTAACTTGTTCGCTCGATAAAGTTTCTAAATCAAAACCATCTGCGCCTTCATCATTAATTTGTAAAACTGAAAATAATAATTTAGTGCCATCTTCGTTATAGCGATGGAAACATGACATTTCACCGAAACGTAAACCATATTTCATCAAGACTTTTAAGGCTTTATCGCCCGAAAGTATGCGACGTTCAGGGAAGACATTCAGCGCGATAAAAGATTCAGCGGTTGCCAAGGCACTTTCTTCATCCATGATTTTTTGTTCATGCAAATGCGAATCTAAAATGCTGCTTTCTTCATTAAATTCTGAAATTTCGGCAGTTTCAATGTGTTGATTCAGACTGTATTCAGTCGAAGCTTTGTTTTGCTCGACAGTCTGCGCATTCGGTTCAGTTTCTATAATCACTTGCTGAATTTCATCCGATAATGAATATTCTGAAGTTGTCGCTGTCGGGCTTGGCGTGTCTTGTGCAACTTCAGACTTCGATATCGTTGTGGATGGATCAAGCTCAGAATTTTCTGTATTTGCCTGCAAACTCGGTTCAACTTTGTCAGTTTCTGTGCTTGAAGAAGCCACGACATCATCCGTTAAAGCCTGTGGTTCAGACTTGGCAGGCGCATCTTGCGTAACTTCATCTACCGTTAAAGTCGGCTCCACACGCGGTGGCGTAGCGTCGCTTTGCAATTGGTCACGTACATGGCGTGGAATAATCGGTTTTTGGCTTTCTGCATTAAATTGCAGTTCCGAATCTAAGGATGGCGCTGAATCTACAGGTTTTTTTAGAATCATTTTCAAACCAAACGCCATGATCACAATAGCGATGACAATTCCAACGATTGTGGTGATTTCCATATTATGCCTCCGCGACTAGGCCGTATTCTGCGGCTTCTTCTAAATTTACGGTTACTAATTTTGAGGTTCCCGGTTCAGGCATGGTAACACCTAAGAGGTCGGTTGCCATCGTCATAGCAAGTTTATTATGTGTAATGTAAATGAATTGCACTTGTTCAGAAAGTTCTTTTACTAAATTACAAAAGCGCCCCACGTTAGCATCATCTAACGGTGCATCAACTTCATCGAGTACGCAAAATGGCGCTGGGTTTAAACGGAAGATTGCAAAAACCAAAGCCAAAGCTGTCAGTGCTTTTTCACCCCCTGAAAGTAAGGCCAAAGAACTGTTGCGCTTACCCGGTGGACGCGCCATCAATTTCACCCCAGATTGCCAGTCATCTTCCAAGCTCAGACTCGCTTCACCGCCATTAAAGACTTTAGGAAACAACTCCTGCAATTCGGTATTCACCTGATCAAAAGTATTCATAAACAGTTTACGAGTTTCCTGATCAATACTTTTCATTGCCGCCTGTAACTGCGAAACGGTATTTTCCAAGTCTTCAATTTGATGGCTTAATTCTGCAAAACGGGCAGATACTTCTTCATATTCTTCCGAAGCCGCCAAATTGACCGCACCCAATTTATCAAACTGTTGCTGCGCTTTCGCCAGTTTTTGTTGATGCGCAGCGACATCAATCTGCAAACCTGTGATGATCTCGCTGTTTAAATCTTTTAACTGTTCAGAATAATGCTGATAGTCCGACTTTGCCGATTGCCATGCCAAGCGCTTTTCTTCGAGTTTGGCACGTAATTGTTCATCTTGCTGCTGTTGCTGCTGCCGTTGCTCGGTCAGTTGCTGCTGTTTGGACTGCACACTGTTCAATTCCACTTGCCATTCCTGCCAAGTTTTTTGCAGCTTTTCAGTCTGTTGCTGCTGCTCTGAAAACTGAGTTTCTAAGGCAGGCAATTCCAACTGAACAGGATCGACAAACTTTTTGGCTTGTTCCATTTGCGCCACAATTTGTTGATATTGTGCTTTTAAGAAAGTGGCATCTTTTTCTAACAGTTCAATTTGCTGCTGAGTTTGTACCGCTTGACAACGTAACAGATCCACTTCTTGTTGCTGCTGCTGAAACTGTTGCTGTGAACTATCCAGCTGCTCATTCAGCTGCTCGACCTGAAATTGCAAGATTTTATACTGCGGTAAGGCTTGCTCAAGTTTAAAAGCCAAAGCATGCAAATCAATTTCCAGATCATCTTTTTGCATGGCATCTTCTTCAAGCTGCTCATCTAATTGTGCCAATTGATGCTGTAATTGCTGTTGCTGTACTGCAAAAGCCTGTGCCGCACTTTCGGCTTTCGCCATTTGCACATCTAGCGTTTGCAAGGCTTGCTGTTGCTGTTTGAGCTGTTGCTGTTGTTGCTGCAATTGCTGCTGCAACTGTTTTACCTGTTGCTGCAATTCAGGCAGTTGCTGTTCTGCTTGCTCATATTGTGGCAGTTGCAACGCCAACGCCTGTTCAATTTCATCCAAGCGAATCCGATGGCTTAATGCCCCTTGCCCTGCCTGTGCCGCTTCATCATAAAACAGCCCGATTACCCAGTCTGCTCCCACATGATAACCATCTAAACTAAGGATAGACTGCCCTGCTTGTAATTGCACTTGCAATGCCAAAGCCTGCGATAAACTTTCTGTAATTGCGACACTTTGCCACAAGCTACTTTGCGGTGAAGCAATCCAGTCACTGAGCGACTCACACCCCGAAAGCTGTATTTTTGATGTTTTTGAATCTACAGCCAAATGAATTTTTAGCTGACGTGCGCGGCTGTCCTGAAATTCAATATCTGCTTCTACCACCTGCGCAGATAACCATTTAGCCAAGAACTTTTCAATTAAATTGGCATGTGGTTTCGCCACATCTGCAAGTTGTAATACTTGCATCAACTGCACCACATCGGTTTGGGCTTTTGGACTTTGCTTAATGAGCAATTGATTGAGGTTTTTCTGTTCTGACTGCAAAATCTGAATCTCAGATTTTAAGGTCGCACACTGTGCTTTGTGCTCATTATAGTTGGTCTGCAACGTGGCGAGTTGCTGAGTGCTGTCTTGAATATTCTGTTCTAGTGTTAGCATTTCAGCCTGCAAGCGGGTCTTTTCGTCTTGCAGTTGTTGCATTCCCTCTTGCTGATCTTGCGGCTGAATTTGTGCAAACTGCTGTGTCAGGGTTTGTTTTTGCTGTTCAATACGGCTGATATTTTTGGCTAACTGCTCACTTTGCGCCTGCATGTGCACATGCTTTTGTTGTTGCTGTTCTACTTGCGCTTTGACTTGGGCATATTGTGCAGCTTGGGTTTGTTGCTGTGCTTTTAAATCCTGAAATTGCTGGCTCTGCTGCTGCGCCAAATGATCTTGCTGCTGTAGATTTTCCTGTTGGTTTTCTTGCTGATCGACCAAACTCTCTAGCTGCAATTCAATCAACTGCAAACGCTCTTTGGTTTGTGCTTTTTGTTGTTCAAGCTGCGATAAAGTCGCGGTATTTTGCTGAAACAAACTTTGTTTTTGTTCCAAAGTCATTTTCAGTTCAGCCAGTTTCTTTTCTGCCTGTTGCCATTCTTGCTGTAGCGGTGTCGATTGCTGAATCAAACGCTGAAACAACTCACTGGTCGCAGTTAAGTCATGTTCCAAAGTGGTCAGCTCAGAGCGCACCAATTTAAAACTTTCCCCTAACTCATTCATACTCAGGGTATATTCTTGCTGTAAACGTGCACTTTGTTCACACTGAAAAGACAACACTTCGACTTTAATGGTGCGAATTTCGCTCTCAAGCGCTTTGTATTGAATTGCTGTTTCTGACTGACGTTTTAAGGTTTTTAATTGCGATTTTAGTTCTGAAGCAATATCTTCCAAACGCGCCAAGTTCTGCGTGGTGTGATCCAAATGCAGCATGGTTTCACGACGACGCGCCTGATAACGTGACACGCCTGCCGCTTCTTCAATAAACACCCGCATTTCTTCAGGTTTAGCATCAACCAAACGATTAATCATGCCCTGTTCAATAATTGCATAAGAACGCGGGCCTAAACCTGTACCCAGAAAAATATCGGTGATGTCACGACGACGACACTTGGTTCCATTTAAAAAATATTCAGACTTACCATCACGGTTGACCTGCCGACGTACCGACAGTTCATTATAGGCGTTATAAGCACCGCCCAATTTGCCATAGGTATTGTCAAAACGCAGTTCAACACTGGCTACACCTACAGGTTTGCGTTTGGCAGTTCCTGTGAAAATTACATCCTGCATACTGCCGCCACGCAACTGGCGCGCACTAGATTCGCCCATCACCCAACGAATGGCGTCAATCACATTGGATTTACCACAACCATTCGGCCCCACCACAGCGGTACGGTTGGCTTTAAAATGTAAGGTCGTACTGTCGGCAAAAGATTTGAAGCCAGAAAGTTTTAAACTGCTTAAACGCATAATGTCCCAATTAACGGCGTGAACGTCTTGCCCATGCAAGCTCGATCTGTTTCATACGGGTCAGAGATTCCAACACCAAGTTGCGCAAGTGTCGGCAAAAATCTTCCATAAATAAAGTGGCTTGTTGTGATTTTCTGCTTAAAATTGCATCACTCACCAGTTTAAATAATTCAAAAGATTCTTGTAACTCCCGACGCGAAGTATTTAAGGTCAAAAAGTAACTGCGTCTTAACGATGGCAATAACTCTTGATAGAACTTCATTAAATATAAATTTCCCACCATATCAGGCTGCCGTGCCAGATATTGAAAAATTAAATCATAAAACTTTTCAGTATTGCCCAAGCGACATTGCTCTGCCAGTTGCAGCAAAAGTTGTTGTAAGGCTTCAGCTTCATGCATTCGCCACGTGTCCGCAATACGCTGCACAATATAACCCAATAACAAACTGCTGCTGTCAAACAAAGCTCGGACTTGCTGTGCCGACATTTCCGACACAATTGCACCACGACGTGGAAAAATTTCAATCAGATGAGTACGTTG
Organism: Acinetobacter sp. AL9; assembly: GCF_041464035.1. NCBI lineage: Bacteria > Pseudomonadati > Pseudomonadota > Gammaproteobacteria > Moraxellales > Moraxellaceae > Acinetobacter > Acinetobacter sp. AL9. The sequence goes on from NZ_JAYFSK010000006.1 coordinate 22,197, forward strand.
CAATAACAACAGCGCTTCACGTACCGAACCACGACTCACGTCCAGTTCTTTGGCGATGCGCAATTCCTGAATACGCTCACCTTCAACCAAATCACCGCTAATAATCTGTTCTGCGATGTGTCGGGCAATTTGTTCCGATAAACTTTCTGATTCTTGTTGTTGCATACTGTTCCTATCTTGTTTTTATAAGATGCAGTGATGAAAATTCGGAGCTACTCTCATTTAAGACATCTCAGGATCATCCTTCGACTGCAAGCATAGCTCCGATACAAGCATCTTTCTTTTTACTGCGAAACAGATCACAACGCCATGACATTGTCCGACAATTTCATGGCGCTAGAGCCAATTTTACATGGCTTAAAACAAAGAAAATAGCGACTCAACTTAGAAAAATACTCGCATACCCTGATATACAAAATAACAGCCAACGGTGGTCAGCAAGCAGGCAAAACATTTTTTCAACATCGCTGGCGATAACAAATGTGCCACTTTCGCACCAACTTTGGCAGTAATAAAGCTCATCACACTAATGCCTATAAATGCATAAATGTGGATATAACCAATGGTATTGGGTACTGCAACTTCGGCTTGCTTACCAAACCACATAAAGCCTAATGCGCCCGCCACCGCAATTGGCAAACCACAAGCGGCTGAGGTTGCTACCGCTTTTTGCATGACCACGCCGTAACGGTTTAAGTACGGCACTGTTAAACTGCCACCGCCAATCCCAAAAATTGCAGAGGCAATGCCAATCCCACCGCCCGCCATGACTTGCTTTGCAGTTGAAGGCAAATGATGTGAAGGATCAACCGCAATATTTGCGCCTCTAAACATCTTAAAAGCCACCCACAGTGCAAAACCGCCAATTAATAATTGTAAGCCTTGCCCCGAAAGGAAATCGGCAATACCTGCACCAACAAATGCACCCACAATTAAACCAGGCGCAAGATTACGAAATACAGGCCACATCACCGCACCTTTTTTATGGTGTGCCGTAACTGAGCTGATCGAAGTTACAATAATGGTTGCCAATGATGTCCCCACCGCCATGTGCATTAACACCGATGGGTCATAATTGAGTTGAGTGAACACAATATATAAAATTGGCACAATAATTAAGCCGCCGCCCACGCCAAACAGCCCTGCTGCAAATCCAGCAATTGCACCAATCAATAAATATATGATTAACTCCATAAATATATTCCACTATTTGTAAATTCGTATGGATGTAGAAACCCGACAACTGCAACAACAACTCACAGAAGCAGGACAGCTTCCAGAAGTACTCATCCTGAAGCCGATTACCACTTCCACCAATGATGATGTACGGGAAATTGCACAAAAAGGTGTGCAGAGTGTCTTGGTATGCAGTACCAGACAAACGCATGGTCGAGGACAACGTCAACGGCAATGGGTATCACCCGAAGGGAACATCTATTTAAGCACATTGCTAAATTTACGAACACCTGTAAATGGGCGTTTGGCTTTAGAAATTGCGTTAAATATCTTGCAAATGCCGAGTCTACAGGCGCTGAATCTACAAGTAAAATGGCCAAATGACTTATACAGCCCGCAAGGCAAATGGGGCGGCATCTTAATTGAGCCAATTTCTGCACAGCAAGTCATTGTTGGGGTTGGGCTTAATCTTGCACCTGTCAGCTCAGCAGTTATTGATCAAAAAACCACATCTTTAACCGAACTGGGTTTGGTATCTATTGATCGTGTGCGCCTGATCGCAGAGCTTTATCTTGCCATTCAACAAGCCTGCGACTGGTTTAATCACGATTGCTATAATTTGGCATCTCGCTTCAATCATCATGCCGCATTTATGCAACAACAAGTTGAATTTGAACATTTTAAAGGTACTTGTCAGGGTACTTTTTTAGGCATTCAGGATGATGGCGCAGTGCAAATTGAAACAGCACAAGGGCTTGAAGTTTTTTATCAGGGACGTTTACGCCCTATCGATCATGCCGAGTCATCTTCATGAAAAATTTATGGCTAGATATTGGTAACACCCGCCTGAAATATTGGGTCACAGAACAAGACCGCATCATCGAACATGAAGCAGAATTGCATTTGCAATCTCCTGCCGATTTGTTGCTGGGTTTGATTCAACACTTTAAAAGTCTGAATGTGCATAAAGTAGGCGTGTCATCGGTACAAGATCAGAAGAATAATCAACGCATTCACTTGATTTTAAAAACCCTGAATGTGCCTGTGATTTATGCCAAAGTGCATGCAGATTATGCAGGTTTGCATTGTGAATATGATATTCAACAACTGGGGATAGATCGCTGGCTGCAAGTGCTTGCCGTGGCAAATGACCCACAAGAAAATTATTGTGTCATTAGTTGTGGTACGGCGCTGACTATTGATTTGGCGGATGGACTGACGCATTTAGGCGGCTATATTTTACCGAACTTATATTTGCAACGTGATGCACTGATTCAAAACACCAAAGGCATTAAAATTCCCGATGCTGCATTTGATGAACTCACCCCAGGACGCAGCACCATTGATGCTGTTCATCATGGTATTTTACTCGGCTTGCTCAGCACCATTGAGCATGTAATTCGACAGTCACCACGTAAACTGATTTTAACGGGTGGCGATGCACCGCTGTTTGCCAAATTCTTGCAGCAATATCAACCGCAAGTCGAGCAAGATTTATTGCTCAAAGGTTTGCAGCGTTATATTCAATATGCAACCCATGAAGTGCACTAAAAACCAAACATTGCTCCATCTACGCTGATAAATCTTTCGGTATAGCTGTCATCTACGAATAAAGAACAACAAAAAAGCAGGCGCATTTTTATGCGCCTGCTTTTTTAACACTTTGATTCTAAGATGTTTTTAACAATTATTTCTTGGTTGGGTCGTTGCCACCAAACAATGGCCCCATACCGCCGCCACTGAATTGCTTTTGTAAACCGCCCAGTGAACGCATCATTTTTGCCATGCCCGATGGATTGGCAAATTTTTTCATCATTTTTGCCATTTGTGCATGTTGCTTGATCAACTTATTCACTTCTGACACATCCATACCACAACCCGCAGCAATACGTTTTTTACGGCTTGGATTCATCAGGTCTGGGTTACGACGCTCTTTGATGGTCATCGACTGGATAATCGCTTCCATCTTTTTCACTTGCTTTTCAGGATTGGCTTGCGCAATTGCATCTTGAATACCTGAGTTGCTCATGCCAGGCAACTTGTCTAAGAAGCCCATCATGCCGCCCATTTTATTCATTTGTTCAAACTGCATCAGCATATCTTCAAAGTTGAAGCTGCCGCCTTTTTGCAGTTTTTTCGCCATTTTTTCGGCTTTTTCTTTGTCGATTTTACGTTCAACTTCTTCGACCAAAGACAGCACGTCACCCATGCCCAAAATACGTTGTGCAACACGTTCTGGGTGGAATGGCTCTAGGGCATCGAGTTTTTCACCCATCCCCAAGAATTTAATTGGTTTACCCGTAATCGCACGAACTGAAAGTGCTGCACCACCGCGCGCATCACCATCAGTTTTAGTAAGGATTACACCTGTTAATGGCAAGGCATCATTAAAGGCTTTGGCTGTATTTGCCGCATCCTGACCCGTCATGGCATCGACCACGAACAAGGTTTCAGTCGGTTTAATCGCTGAATGTAATGCCTTGATTTCATCCATCATGTCATCATCGACGTGCAAACGACCTGCAGTATCGACAATTAACACATCAGCAAACTGAATTTTTGCCTGTTCGATGGCACGGTTGGCAATATCGACAGGGTTTTCATTGGCATTTGAGTCAAAGAAAATTGCGCCAACTTCGCCTGCAACCGTTTGTAGCTGTTTAATTGCCGCAGGACGGTAAACGTCGGCAGACACCATCGCCACTTTTTTCTTTTGACGTTCTTGTAAGAAACGTGCCAATTTTGCTGCAGTGGTGGTTTTACCCGCACCCTGCAAACCTGCCAATAACACCACAACCGGTGGCTTGGCAGCAAGGTCAAGGCTTTCATTGGCCTCGCCCATCATTTTTGTGAGTTCGTCATAGACAATTTTGACGAACGCCTGACCAGGGGATAACTGAGTCATCACTTCCTGACCCAATGCCTCTTCCTTAACTTTCGCGATGAATTCACGAGTTACAGGTAACGCCACATCGGCTTCAAGAAGTGCCATACGTACTTCACGTAACGTATCTTTAATATTGTCTTCGGTTAGCTGCCCTGAGCCAGTAACATTTCTTAAACTCTGCGTGAGTCGTTCTGTTAAGGTATCAAACATTGCAAATTCCGCTTAAAATAGCCATTAGCAAAAAAATGTTTCTTTAAAATAGAAAATTTATGCACAAGATGCTATAGGATACTGTAGTTCGCATCGAATTTATATAAATGAATATTCATCATCCTGAAAAAGGTTTGACATGATCAGTCTCCCCTTGGTTTATACGATTTTAGCATTAATCGCTTATACCAGTTCTTTTTGGTATTTATTTTCACATTTAATGTCTAAACGTGCGCCAAATCACTGGTTTATTCGTTTTCTGCTCAGTTTAGGCTTATTGCTGCATGCTGCCGTGTTGTATAACGATATGTGGACACCGATGGGTGTCAACTACAACGTGTTTAACCTGATGTCATTTACTGCAGGTTTAATGTTGTTATTGAGCTTGCTGTTCAGCAGTTACCGACCTGTAATTGCGCTAAATTTGATTGGTATTCCTGTAGCAGCAGTGGGTTTAATTGCAGGTTTTTCATTCAGCCAACATAATTTATTTATTAACCAAAACTCGATTGGTTTAGATATTCATATTATTTTATCGCTGTCTGCTTATGCCGTATTGTTGATGGCGACCATTCATGCCGTGCTCATGTGGTTTCAAAACCGCGAACTGAAAAACAAACAAAAACGTCGGGTTTGGGTAAATTTGCTGCCGTCTTTGCAAGATATGGAATCTTTGCTGTTTGATATGTTGATTGCAGGTTTTGCCTTACTCACAGTCGCACTAGGTTTTGGTTTCTTTACGGTAGAACATTTCTTTGCACAGCATTTAGCACATAAAACTGCCTTTAGTATTATTTCTTGGTTTGTCTATGGGTCGTTGTTACTTGGGCGTTATAAGTTTGGCTGGCGTGGACAAAAAGCGATTCGCTTTACCATTATTGGCTTCTTTTTATTGGCGCTCGGTTTTATTGGTTCTAAATTTGTGTTGGAAATGATTTTGAGTAAGTAAGGTGTTTTTATTTTGCTCATTCAAAGTGTAGGATGATCAATTATTTAATAGCATAGTCGAGGGGGAATGGGCTGTTTAAATTAAGCCAATCATTTAAATGATTTCTAACGATGTAAGAACTCAATTAAAAGATCTAGTCTAGGATGCACATCAACTGCATGGACTAGATAAAACTTGAGATACAGATCACTGTGTCAAATAAAACAGCTTAAATACCAGAACCTTAGCTACAACCACTTCAATTCAAAACCCTTTTCCTAGACAACCCACAGAAAAAAACGTATAACTCCACTTTTGTTTGAACTGGCAGCATCTTGTGAAACTGATTCTTGCACCCATGGAAGGCTTAACCGACCCCATCATGCGTGATGTAATCACGTCTGTAGGCAGTTTTGACTGGTGTGTAACAGAGTTTATTCGGGTCACAGACAGCATTTTGCCAGACCATATCTACCACACCTATTGCCCAGAACTACTCACCAATGGCAAAACTGCGGCAGGTACGCCTGTGCATGTTCAGTTTTTGGGGAATAATCCTGAAATGTTAGCCGCCAATGCAGCCAAAGTTGCGGCTATGGGTGCACCTGCAATTGATATGAACTTTGGCTGCCCTGCCAAAACAGTCAATCGGCATCGTGGCGGTTCAGTTTTACTCGATGAACCCGAAGTAGTATATGAACTGGTTAAAGCGGTTCGCGATGCCGTTCCTGCTCATATTCCAGTTTCCGCCAAAATGCGTCTAGGCTATATGGATCGGAACTTCATGCTAGAAAATGCGCACGCCATTGAAGATGCAGGCGCAGCATGGGTTACAGTACATGCACGTACCAAAGCCGATGGCTATACGCCTCCCGCATTTTGGGATCAGCTACGTCCTATTCGTGAAGCCTTGAAGATTAACGTCATCGCCAATGGTGAAATTTGGAACAATGCCGATGCCAAACAATGCCAGTTAGAATCGGGCTGTGAAGATTTGATGATTGGTCGTGGTGCGGTCACCACCCCAGACTTGACCCAATGTATTCGTCAAAATTCAGACCTGCCTTTGCTGAGTTGGCAAGATTTGCTGCAACTACAAATTCGCTTTATTCACGGCCCTGCCAAAACAGAAATTGGGATGCTGGGACGTTATAAACAATGGCTCGGCATGATGTCGAAACATTATCCCGAAGCCAAAGCTTTGTGGGATGAAATCAAGCGTCTGAAAAAGCTGGATGAAATCATTGAAAAATTAGTCGCGCACACGACTTAAACATTGAATCCATCAAACTCAAGCTTCATCTAAAAAATTTCAGCTTTTATTAGGGTCTGCTGACAATTCGTCTATGTTTGCGGCGATGCATATTTTTTAGCTGATATAAGGCATGGGACAGGAAATTTAGTCATTCTAAATGACTGGCACATAACGCAATAGCAGCAAAAAATATGCTCGCCCTGAAAGGCTGTGGCTAAAACTTTCTCAGATTGTGTTATGAAACTTAGCAATAGTCTCGCTATTACTTGCGTTTCATGCCTGATCTGCTCAGTTTTAGCCTACAGCGCAAGCCATTTATGAAATGTCAAAAGCCCCTAGTGAATATCGGCTATTCAACCTTGCTGACAAAGCTTGGCATTTCCCATGCACTGCCTGCAAAACCTTTGCATTGTCTTGCATCGAATTGATAGCTTTTGACAAACTGCTGACCATTCCACGCCCACTCAATTTGACTGAAACAATCGCCAATTCCACGCCCTTTTTGATAGGCAAAAATCTGTCCATTGCTAAATTCTGAAGCAGAATCAGTTACAAATTGCTGTATCTTTTGCAGTTTTTTATCCATAACCCAATAAGCCACACCCCAATTATAAGCCCCTCGCCAACAGCTTGCCTCAACCAACACGCTATCTTGATTTAAGAGATAAGTATGAATCTGCTGTTCTGCTTGTTCAGGTTCAAACAGCATATAACAATCTTCACGATCTACGGTTTTTTGTAAAATTGGATATAACTTTTCTGCACTGGCCGCGGTAAGCACCTGTGCTTTGGCGGTTCGGTGTTGAGGCTGCATGAGAATGTTAATTTTAGGCATCGCTTGCGCTTTTAAGACCTGCGTGGATGCTTGATTGCCTTTTGCCAATATTGCGGAGTCTGTACCCACACGTTTTTGAAATTCATCCATTTTTAGCAACACTGCACTCATGCCTGCATCAGACAATTTCCAGCGTTGTTGACCATGTTTTAACTCGATCACGACATGCTGACGCGCCTGCGCCAACAGCTTTTGCACACTGGCAGCAGATAAATTGGCGATACTTTCATGAAAGTTTAATTGTTGCAAAGTGCGTCCATTTAAAAATAAAGTCGCTTGAGCAATATCTTCTTGAATTTGCAATTGCCCTTGTACAGCACTCTTTGCACCTGCTTGACGGGTCAATAACATACTGATCGGTTGTTCAAAATCATCATCGCTTTGGTAGCCTGCGGCACGGCAGGTTCCTGTATTATCACAGGCCAACTCCCAATCTTGATGCTGAAAATACAGTCCTTGCAAAGCAGTCGACTGGCTTGAAGCAATCGTTTTTTCAGCAGTGATCGGTGCTGCAAAAATACCAACACTACCGAATAAACCACTGATCGCCAGCAATATTTTTAGATTGCATCTGAAATTCATAATCTTCGCAACTCCTGAAATGGTCATCTATAATTCAACGGCTCAATCAAAGCTAAATTTAGCACCTTGCCTACTCAGCTCAATAAAAAAGCACGCCAGAGCATGCTTTTCTAATGCAATTGAACATCAAGATTTAATGTAAAAAATTACGATTCCTGTGTTAAATCCTTGACCGTGGTGCTTGCGCCATTGGTTTTCACTGACTCAATTCCTTTGTCACGTGATTGTTCAGAAGTATAGAGCTGACTCGTACCAATAATCTGATGGTTGGCAGCTTTTAAATTAAAATACGGCTTATCATTCTTAGATGTCAGTCGATCATAACGCCCATCATCCTGACTGTTCTTTTGTACCGAAGCGATGCCATTTTTTGCCGATGCTTTCGCCTTATACTGTTCACTGGTTAAGATAATTTCGCCATTCCCAGCTTTAAGTACAAAGCGGTACTGACCATTGCTTGCTTGTGAAATCTCAAACCATCCTGACATACTTGCCCCCAGTTTTCTTATGAGTGGTGAAGTGTGTTGTTGAATGATGCTAGGCTTTAAACTGCCTAAAAATTATTCTTTTCACTTAAAATATAAAGGACTTAGGCACAAGAAAACAGTATTAATTTTGTACACTCTTAAAGTTATTGTTGCTCAATTTGAATACTAAAATACTTTTATAAACTCCATAAAAAAGCGCAGGCAACTCAAGTCGCCTGCGCTGTTGAAATCTGCTTAAACTTAAGCTTTTTTCACATATTCAGATTTTAATTTCATAGCCCCCATGCCATCAATCTTACAATCAATGTCATGACCATCTGCTGCATCTGGAATTAAGCGAATATTTTTCACTTTCGTTCCCACTTTTACAGCAGCCGAAGAACCTTTAATTTTCAGGTCTTTAATCACAGTCACCGTGTCGCCATCTGCCAACACGTTGCCGTTTGCATCTTTAATCACAGCAGCAGTTTCTTCTAGCTGTTCCCCTTCTTTCCACTCATGTGAGCATTCAGGACAAATCAGTAGGTCGCCATCTTGGTAAGTGTATTCTGATTGGCATTTTGGGCAATTTGGCAAAGACATAAAAAACCTCAAAAACTATATTATAGCATTTTTTACTGAATTTTCATAAACTTAAAATCCTTATAAAGCACAAGGATAATCAAATAAAACTCTTTAATTGGACTGTGCTAAGCGTTGCAGCATCACGCGTTTTAATACCACTACATGATTGTGCTGCTCATCTTTAGCTGCTGTGACCAGAGTGATTTTTTGCTGCTGTGCCAGTTCACACAACGCCTGTAAAGCCTCTTCTTGCTCTGCTAATTCAGCTATATAACGCTGCTGAAACTCATCCCAATGTTGTTCAGGGTTTTGATGATACCATTTACGCAGCCCAGTCGAAGGCGTAATTTCTTTGGGCCATAAGTCAATACGAGCGCGTTCTTTACTCACACCACGCGGCCATAAGCGATCAACCAGCACCCGTGTTCCATCTGCCTGAGTCGCTTCAAGATAAGCGCGTTTCATTGCAATATCCATATTTGCACCTCTGCATCTTTTATGATGACGTCATCAGCGCCAAAGTTTTAGGCAGCAGATTATGTATCACAAATAAAAAAGCATGTGATCAACACATGCTTTTCAGATACCCGATTTAATCTTCGTAATCGTCTTCGTCTTCATCATCGTAGACGTAAGCCATACAGCCCCAGCCATCGTATTCACCGCCATGTTCTTCAGCAATTTTGCTGAACCATTGCTCTAAATCGATAATGTCTGAATACTCTGGTTCCATGTAAACATAAATGGTAATGATCCATTCAACTGCGTCAGATTCTTCATCTTGGAATAATGAAATTTTTTGTTCTTCGGCCAACAAATACAAAGCACATTTTTCAGCTTGTTCTTGTGTGGTAAAAGCGATGGAGTACTCAATCTCATGTGGCTCTGTCAGGTCATCCCCATCTTCATGCATTTGCCAAAGTACATTGCCATTATCATCATCAGGGAATTGTTCATAGTCACGTGTCATGCGAATATCCTTGTTATCTTTTTAGCCAATATATATCTGGCAAGTGACAAAATAGTGAATTCAACATAGCACAAATTTGCCCGAAGGACTCAATTTTCATCTCGTTTTACACTGACTTTAGTCTGAATTACCCAGAAGCTTGCTTTTACATGACACTACAATTGCTTTAAGCATTTGCAGCCAGTTTAATTTGTGGCATCTGACAAGATGCTTTCCTGTTTAAATGCCAACAGTAAAGCAGCAAACTTTAATTCTTCTTGTCGAAGTGTTAAGTAAGAGTCTAGAATTTTTGCGTGTCCAAATGCAGCCGCATAATGATTCAGCAAAGTAAAATCATCCTGCAAAGCTTGAAGCGATTCAGCCAGATTATGTTCAGTCAGCTGCGCCAAATATAAATCTGCTTTACTATTAAATGCTTGAGTCAGTAAAGTCACTGCCGCTAGACGGCGTTGCTCATCGACAAAAGCACAATGCGCAACTTCTTGATTTTTGACCGCATCTTGAATCTTGTGTCGTACTTGCTGCAGGTGTTGTGCTGCATCACTATAGCCATAACCTTCAATCAGATCATCCAATAGCTGCTGTGCAGGCAACTGAAAAGCAGGCGTATGATGTTCAATTTTATGATACAGCGCGGTCATAATCTGTTCGAGTTGCTGACGTTCTTCAACCAAGTTATAAAAAGCACCCAATTGATCTTGTGCTGTTTTAAGCGTTTTGGCTTTGGTTTTTTGCTCATGCTCGGCTAAAAAATCTCGGACTTTTTCAACTTGTTGCTTGCACTGCTCCCGCGTATTTTCCGCTTCGGATTTAATCATTTCTACAAACATTTCTACTTGTTGACGACGTTCTAATACATATTGCTCAACGTCTAAAATATGTTGATAGTGCTGCAAGGTTTCTAAACGACCTTTTAAACTGCCTATTTCGATGCGTAGCATGGTGAGCTGATGCTCTAATTCATTACTTTCTAACTCATCGGACGCCAAATTGGAGCGAGTGCGGTCTAAATTGCTTTGTAAAGATTGAATGCTGGCAGACAACTCACGGCGGCGCTGAGATTGCCAAAAAATAATCACCACCAAAACAATAATGATTGCACCCAATATATACAGCATATAACTTCTCCCACCGCATTGGTCTGCCATATTTTAAAAAGTCATCTTCAGTTTTAAAGACGCTTTCTAACCCGCTTTGACAGCCCACCACACTCAAAAACACAAAATTTTAAAACAGCGAGTTATTCATTTCCTTCATTTATGCCAAGGCAAATGAATAACGACAGCTCTAAGGATACGTTAGCGAGTTAGCGGCACGAAGACTATCCCAATTTTTGAGTATTTTCACAAAAAAATTGAAAAATGTGCGCCTGTTAGAAAAATTGAATCCCAAAATCTCTAAAAAGGAAGCTGTGCTCGAATTGCAACAGGAACTTGGCTTAAAGGTTGCGTGAAAGCCAAATAACTGGCATGCAGCGCCATCCGACCTAAAGTACTTTTTTTCGGTTCAGGATGATATAACTTATCGCCTGTAATGGGATGTCCAATATATTGCATGTGTACCCGTAACTGATGCGAACGCCCTGTGATTGGGGTGAGCAAAACACGGGTAATATCTTCAACCGCACAATATTCCAAAGCTTGATACAGCGTTTGCGCAGGCTTGCCTAAATCGAAATGCACAATTTGGCGTGGACGGTTTTCCCAGTCAGTAATTAAAGGCACATCGACACTGCCCTCACCTTCAAGTTTGCCTTGAATTAAAGCAATGTAGTTTTTTTCTACTGTTCGTGCCTGAAACATTTTACTCAATGCGACTTCTGCATCACGATGCTTGGCAAACATGAGAATACCTGAGGTGGCCATGTCTAAACGATGGGCAATTTTTGCCTGAGGATAATTTGCGAGCACTCTTAAATATGCGCTGTCTTGATGTTGAGGCAAACGCCCAGGCACCGACAATAAACCTGCGGGCTTATCAATCACCAATAAATCGTCATCTTCATAGACAATCACTAAGGGTTCTTGTGGAGGTGCATAAATAAAGTTGTCGTTTAAAGCCATGAACATACAGCATGCAAAGCGGTGCGGGCAAAATATCAAGCACAGCCCAAACTGTCAATTCAGTCGGGCGATGTACTTTTTAGTGTAAAGATTTAAATTTTGAATTGGCTGAGTCTGCCAAGCTAAATCTGCCAAACTTAGTCTGCGAAACTTAGTCTGCCAAACTTAGTCTGCTAAATAGTATTCCACCGTAGACACCACACGTACTTTTTTCAAATATGGCGTGTTGCTGTCACGGTCTTCAATACTAAATACGCCCTGATTGGCCGATTTAATTTTGCCTAAACGACTGTCAGAATCTGCAGCAAATTTTTCTGCAACACTGCGGGCATTTTGTGTGGCTTGCTCAATCATGGCAGGTTTGATGTCATTTAGTTGCGTATATAAATATTCGGTGCGTTGCCCGTAATCCTCACCGCCAAAGGCAATTCCATTTTTACCTAAATCGACCAAGCGACTTTGTGCGCTGCGCACTTTATCAATATTTTTGGTATAGACCGTAATGGTTTGATGTGCGGTATAACGTAAAGCAACATTACCATCGCCACCATATTGCTGGGCGTATTTATCGGTAATTACAGGTGCCGCAATGGTAATTTCTTCAGAACTAAAACCTTCATTTTTTAAAAAGTTTTGAATTTGGGAGGTTTGGCTTTGCATGGTGTCGTATAGCGCTGCCAAGTCTTGACTGGCAGTACTAAAACGAATTGGCCACACCGCCACATTGGCTTTTACTTCTCGTTCAGACAAACCTTTGACTGAAACCACACGCTCATATTGTTTAATTTTGAGTGCGCTATTGCCCAAAATCCAACCCGCGAGCACCATCCCCAAACAAATTAGACCGCCTAAAATCAGTGCAGGTTTAAATTGATTCATGTTTGCCAACTCCTCAAATTGCGGGCTTTTCGCCTCTATTTCGATGACCGTGTGTTTTTAATGTACTGTTTAAAGCGGTTGCTTGTTTATAGAGTTTTAAATTAAGGTCGCATCATATACAGCGCGATGAGTGGCGCGATATTCAATAGCAATACCCCAATTTTATAGACCGCCATGCCGCCATAATGAATGGCATCAAAACTTGCGTCTGACAATTTGAACCATCTACCATGTAACTGTCGCAGCCAGTCATGCGCAAAAATCACCACCACAAACCACAGCATTAAAATGGCATAGTTAATCAGTGCGCAGGTCAGTAATAAGCGACACCAAAAATCGTAATCAACACTCATATCACACCTAATTAGATGTAGATGATTATTGCAAATTAACAGATTTGAATGAAAAATTTGATGGGAGTTTTGTAGCTAAAAGATGGTTTAAAATTCATTTAAGTTTTTATTTTGTCTGGATTTTATTTTCTTGATCATGTTTTGTTTTTTATATTTTTAACAATATTCTTTAGGGTGTTAGGGAAAACAACTGTGGTTTACTTCAACTATCATGCTGGATAAGTCATGATCTTATAGCCTATAAACTTCTGGTTTATAGCGTCCTAAGCCGAATCGAGACCTTTTGGGTAAGTACTACACGCACGTTGTACGCAACTGGCAGCAATCTACTCTTTTCGATCCCCATCACACCCTTGAGATATATAGTAGTGATTTGAGGATGGGATTGTTTCCCCGAAATGATTTTATTTTGATTAATTTTTAAAATTTTTATCACTTTTTAAGTTATATTTTAAAAAATTTTCCAAATAGACATTTTTTATGCACTTAAATCATCAAATAAAGCTTAAATATTGAATTTATTACCATGATTATTTTCAAATGTTTTCAAACTGACCAAAAATCTATGTGGAGGATTCAACAACTTTCTTTTTGCCTCGAATCCAGCGAGTTGCCCAAATTAAGGTCAGTAGCACTACAAAAACCACCAATACAGGCACAATGAAAGACAACACTGAAAGTACGGCAGCCCCAATCCACTCTCCTGTAGAAATCACAGGATTAGCAACACCGCCTGTGGTTGCGGTTGATACGCCACGTGCCGCAACTGTACTCATTTGCACCACACCCGCTGTACCGCCACCGACAATAATGGCCGAAGCCCAACTGGCAAATTGCGACATTTCGCCACTGCTTACAGCCATTGTAGTGAGTGTACCTGCAATCATGGCGGCAGGCGTTGCAACAGTGTCGAGCAAATTATCGACCCACGGCACATAATACGCAGCAATTTCACTGATTGTTGCCACGGTCAAAGCTAGACAAACAGCAGGCATCGCCAACCATTCAAAACCTTTCAAGGGTTCAAACCAACCCATGAGTGCTGCGACACTCATGACCAGCAAAGGCACGAAAACCCGAAAACCACTGGCAGCACTTAGTCCAATGCCGACACATAAACCGAGTATTGTTTCCATGTTGTACCTCATTGCCTTGGGTTTTCTATGGCTAAAATAGCAAAAAGCCCCATCGGGTGATAGGGCTTTAGATTAAAAACAGGATCAGCTGTTTTAAGTCGTCTAGCTTAGGCAACCTTGTTGTTATATTCGGTGCCATGGCATTTGGTACACGGTGGTAGACGGTCTGTACCAATTTCTAAGTAAACGCGATGCCCGCATTGGACACAAAAATAGAAGCCTGTTCCTGGTTTATCACCTGCAGTTACCATCTTTGTTCTCCGTGTGGTTTAGAAATGGTCAATCCAGTATATCTATTCTGTGATGATTGTCTATTGTCCATTTTGACGGGTGATGAGGGCAGTTAGGCAAAGGATGATTTTTATAAAAAATCTAACTCACTTACAAAGGATTAGATACCCAGTTTTCGACTTTTAATCCATCGACACGAGTAAATTCTTTTTCGTTATTGGTGACCATGACCCAATGATTTGCACGTGCATGTGCTGCTAACCATAAGTCATTTGCGCCAATGATCTGCCCCTTAGATGCAAAGTTCTGGCGTATTTCTGCATAATGGTGTGCAACATTTTCATCCAATTCAACCACTTGAATCATTGATGTTAATTCATCTATGACTTTTAAAGCCTTTTCTTTATGTTGACTTTTTTCTGCACCAAAACGTAATTCTCCCAACGTAATGACAGAAATTAATATATTTCGATGCGGAAGATGTTTTTCAAAATACTGACGCACAATTTCAGTTTGGTATTTAATAATGTAAATACAAATATTTGTATCTAATAAATATTGTACTTGCATTAGAACATTTCCCGTTCTTGAGGCGGCAGATCTTCTCTTTCATCTGCATAAAAGTCATTTGGCATTTGGGATAACGCTTTAAATAACCGATCTACCGTGACTGGTTTTTCACGAAGAATCACTTCATCACCACGACGAAAGATTTCAACTTCTTTGCCTTCAAAGCGAAATTCTTTAGGCAATCGAATGGCTTGACTTCGTCCTGTCATAAAAACTTTTGCGGTAGTCATTGGGCTACTCCATCGTTTTTGATACATATCTTATGATAGGTATTTATTGGGTGTTTTTCAACCAAATAAACTTCTACTTTTAAATTTTATTGTTTTTGATAACTGCTGATTTTTTGAATGAAAGATACTTTTTAGAAAATTAAGTTAGGTTTACAAGGAGTTTGCTGTTTAATTCACAATATATTCATCTTCCAAAAAAAAAGACCTCACTTAACAATGAGGTCTTTTCTCAACAATAATCATTCTCTAACATTTCTTTAAAGAAGAAAAATTAAAGAAGATTCTTAAAACATCATCAAGCCACATTCCCTTCCAAGAAATCCTGCGCAAAGCGTTGCAATACACCGCCCGCTTCATACACAGACACTTCCTCTTCAGTATCTAAGCGACAAGTTACTGGCACTTCAATCATTTGATTTTTGCCGTCTGCAGTTGAACGCTCAATCACCAAAGTTAAGTCTGAACGTGGCGCAATATTACCCATCACGCTATAGAGTTCTGTACCATCCAAACCTAAAGTTTTACGGTTTACACCCGCTTTAAACTCAAGTGGCAATACGCCCATGCCCACCAAGTTGGTACGGTGAATACGCTCAAAACCTTCAGCGACAATTGCTTCCACACCAGCAAGACGCACACCTTTTGCAGCCCAGTCACGGCTTGAACCCTGACCATAATCCGCACCCGCAATAATAATTAACGGCTGTTTACGGTTCATATAGGTTTCAATCGCTTCCCACATACGCATTACTTCGCCTTCTGGCTCAACACGCGCTTTAGAACCTTGCTTAATTGTGCCGTCTGAACGTACCACCATTTCATTAAACAGTTTTGGATTCGCCAAAGTTGCACGTTGTGCTGTTAGGTGATCACCACGGTGCGTTGCATAAGAGTTGAAATCTTCTTCTGGCAAGCCCATTTTTGCCAAGTACTCACCTGCTGCCGAATCTAAAATAATCGCGTTCGATGGAGATAAATGGTCTGTGGTGATGTTATCGCCCAAAATAGCCAAAGGACGCATATTGGCTAAAGTACGCGGTGCCGCCAATGCACCTTCCCAATACGGCGGACGACGGATATAAGTACTTTGTGGACGCCAGTCATATAGCGGACTTTCGGATTTTTCAGACTCGCCCAAATCAAACATTGGGATATACACTTGGCGGAATTGTTCAGGTTTAACTGACTCTTTCACCAAAGCATCAATTTCAGCATCAGATGGCCAAATATCTTTTAAGTAAATTGGGTTGCCATTTTGATCTGTACCTAATGCATCTTTTTCGATGTCAAAACGGATGGTACCCGCAATCGCATAAGCCACAACCAATGGTGGAGATGCCAAGAAAGCTTGTTTCGCATACGGATGGATACGACCATCGAAGTTACGGTTACCTGAAAGCACCGCAGTCGCATACAAATCACGATCAATAATTTCTTGCTGAATAACTGGATCTAATGCACCAGACATACCATTACAGGTAGTACATGCATAGGCCACAATACCAAAGCCAAGTTTTTCTAAGTCTTTCAGTACGCCTGCTTCTTCCAAGTACAATGCAGCTGCTTTAGAACCTGGTGCAAATGACGACTTCACCCAAGGCTTACGCACCAAGCCTAATTCATTGGCTTTACGTGCCAATAAACCTGCCGCCACGGTATTACGTGGGTTTGAGGTATTGGTACAAGAGGTAATGGCCGCAATAATGATCGCACCATCTGGCATTAAGCCATCGCTACGCTGCTCAACCACACCTGCAATGCCTTTTTCTTTCAAGTCTGCGGTAGATACACGCGCATGCGGGTTAGATGGGCCTGCAATGTTACGCGTAACCGTCGAAAGATCAAAACGTAACACACGTGGATACTCTGCCTGAGTCATATCAGATGCCCAAAGACCAATTTCTTTGGCATAGTTTTCAACCAGTTTTACCTGCTCTGCTTCACGACCAGTCAGGGTTAAATAGTCAATGGTGTTTTGGTCGATGTAGAACATCGCTGCAGTTGCACCATATTCAGGGGTCATGTTGGAAATCGTGGCACGATCACCCACCGACATGCTGTCTGCACCTTCACCAAAGAATTCTAAATAAGCACCTACCACACGTTCTTTACGCAAGAACTCGGTTAAAGCCAATACGATGTCAGTTGCTGTAATACCCGCCTGACGCTGACCGACTAATTCCACACCAATAATATCTGGCAGACGCATCCAAGAAGCACGACCCAACATCACGTTTTCAGCTTCAAGACCGCCTACACCTACAGAAATGACACCCAAAGCATCGGTATGTGGTGTGTGTGAGTCTGTACCCACACAAGTATCTGGGAATGCAATGCCTTCACGGTTTTGAATGACTGGTGACATTTTTTCCAGATTAATCTGGTGCATGATGCCGTTGCCTGCAGGAATCACATCAACATTTTCAAATGCAGTTTTCGTCCATTCAATAAAGTGGAAACGGTCTTCATTACGACGATCTTCCACTTCACGGTTTTTACGGAAAGCATCTGGGTCAAAACCGCCATATTCCACAGCTAAAGAGTGATCGACAATTAACTGGGTAGGTACGACAGGATTCACTTTAGAAGGATCGCCACCTTGATCGGCAATTGCATCACGTAAACCTGCTAAGTCAACGAGCGCAGTTTGCCCCAAGATGTCGTGACATACCACACGCGCTGGATACCACGGAAAATCATGCTCTTGTTTACGCTCAATCAATTGTTTTAAAGATTGTTCTAAAATTGCAGGATCACAACGGCGCACTAACTGTTCTACAAGTACTTTTGAGGTATAAGGAAGTTTGGCATAAGCGCCTGGCTGGATATCTTCAACGGCTTGTCGCACGTCATAAAAATCGAGCTGAGTGCCTTGCAGTGGTTTGCGGTAGTTGTTATTCATCTGGTATTCGCCCTTACTCTATTGTTCTCAACATCTTATGGGATGATTGTTTCCACCCGTCGAAAGCATTGTACGCTGCCAAAAACCCATTTCCCAAATCCTATATATTTCATACACTTAAATATAAAAACAGGGGTTTTTGAAACATTTAATTACATTTTGAGTAAAATTCTTGCCCTAAAAATGCTTTTTTTTGAAAAATAGCGCAAAATTGACCTCATTCTTTAGTCTTAGATTTCAATGTGAAAGGTTATTCATGCGCGATTTAGCTTTCAGTGCTTTAAGTTTAAACGGTGTCGATGCACAAAAATTCCTGCAAGGTCAGGTAACAGTCAATGTCGAAACATTAGCTGAAAATACAACCTGTTATACCGCAATTTGCAGTTTAAAAGGACGCGTTCAGTTTGGCTTCTGGCTTAAAAAAATCTCGTCCGAATGTTTTGAAATCATCAGCACAGCCGACCAAGCCGAAGATTTAGCCAAACATATTAAAAAGTTTGGTGCATTTTCAAAAATGCAGCTTGAAACCATCGGTACGGTTTACCCAACCATTCAGGGCAATCAAACTGAATTTTCAGCTGAAGTGACTGATTTAAACGCATGGCAACTACAAGCGATTGAAACAGGTCAGGCATGGATTCAAGCCTCAACAGCAGAAGTGTTTCAACCGCAGGAATTGCGTTTGCATCAACGAGATGGCGTGCATTATGACAAAGGCTGTTATTTGGGTCAGGAAGTCGTGGCACGTTTATGGTTTAAAGCCAAACCAAAACATTGGTTGCATTTAATTCAGGGTTCAGGCGAAGCACCTGCACCTGCCGCCAAACTGAATAATGATGTGGAAGTGGTGAATAGCATAGCGACTGCAGAAGGTTTTAAAGCGTTGGTGGTTGCCAAACCAAGTGCTTTGGAAGAGTTAGCTGTACAAGTATTGGCTTTGCCTGAACATTTGAATGGCGATGTTGCACGTCCGCAATAAAATAGATTCCACCCGCTCAGGTTAAGGGAGTCGCAAGATTCCCTTCAAATGACAATGAAAAAAAAAGCATTCGTACACATTTTTTATATTTACATTCACACTTTTCAACTTATGATGAATGCACCACTGTAAAAACAAAACGCACATCAACGGAATAATGTGTAAAAGAGAACAAGGTACAACTCAAATGATGAAAAAACTACTCATTGCGGGTGCAATCGCCCTATCTAGCAGCATCAGTATGGCAAATAGCAACATTCCAACCGATCCTGCTTTTGCCAAAATTGAACAATTAATGCAAGCCAACAAGGTTAAAGATGCCTATCAGGAATTAGAAAAGCTTGCCAAAACAGGCAATGCGCAAGCCATGTATAACTTAGGCTATTTGACACAAACTGGACAAGGCACAGCAAAAAATGAAAAGAAAGCCATTCAGTTGTATGAGCAATCTGCCCAAAAAGGCTACCCTGTTGCGAGTTATGTTTTAGGCAAAAACTATCTTACTGGCGCACTGGGTTTAAAACAGGATGCTGCAAAAGCCAAACAATATTTACAGACGGCATCCAATCAGGGTTTTAATGATGCCACAGTCGATTTAGCCGTTTTATATTTCTCGGAAAATACGGCAGCATCTGACCAAAAAGGTTTAAAACTATTACAACCTTTAATTGCCAAAGATCATTATCAAGCCATACATGCAAAAGCCTTGTACGAAATTAGCACAGGCTTTAAAAACAAAGATGAAGCACCAATTAAGCAAGGGCTGCAAAGCATTCAAAACTTGGCGCAAAAGGGTTATATTCCTGCACTCATGGCAGTGGGCAATATGTTTGTGAATGGCAATATCGTGCCGCAAAACTTGCCTGAAGCGAAAAAGATTTTTGCCTCACTGGCACAGGAAAATGTAGCGCAAGCCAAAGAATCATTGGCTGTGGTTGAAAAAATGATGGCAGATCAAGCCAAAGCTTCCAACAAGGCAACCGCTAAGAAAAGTTAAGATAGTTTCTTTATAAAAGCTATTAATCAGAGAAATTTTTAAAAAAGTCTGTATCAGCATGGTACAGACTTTTTTTTATGATTTGAGCACTTCGATACCGTTGCTATAAATACTTACCCGATTGTGTCAATAAAATCGCCACCATCACAAAACCAAAAACTGTACTCAACACCAAGGGGGCTAAGGCTTTTTCATGTAAACCATAGTGCTGCCCGAAAATACCAAAGGCAATTGGCATTGGTAAAGCCGCAAGCAAAGTCCCGACAAATAGCATTTCTCGGTTCACATCTAATGCCCATAAAATTCCAAAAATCGTGAGTGGCATCAGCAATACTTTGAATGCAACCAAAACAAGACTTTACAAATTCACCGACTTGATTTGCATGCCGACCAAACTTCCACCAATCACAAATAAAGCCAAAGGTGAAGCAGTTTTGCCCAACATTTCCAGCACTTGTGCAATAGCTTGCGGCAGTTTGAAATTCAACAATACGCACAGCATACCCAATAAAATAGATAAAATTACTGGATTTTTCAGTAAGCGCTGCACAGTTTCGGCATACACCTGCCAACCTGATTTCGCTGAAGATTGTAGCCCTCGTTCTGCCAAAATCAGCATCAATGCCACAATAATTAAATTTTCGACAATTAAAGTTAAAGACAAATAAATTGCCGATTGACTGCCAATCAACAAAGTCAAAATAGCAGTGCCAATAAACCCTGTATTTGACATTGATGCACCCATTGCCAAGACACTGGCATGGGTTAAGTTTGAATTAAAATAATGCCGATACAGTAAAAAGGCAAAGATAAACAGCAGAATAGAACCGCCACCGTAACCTAAAAAATAAGCGGGATGCCAGATTTCTGACAAACTTTTACTGGCCAATGCCTGCAAAAGAAATGCAGGCAACGCCACTTTCATGACAAATTGACCTAGAAACTGAATCGCACTGGTCTCAATAAATTGGCTTCTGACGGCAAAATATCCCAACAGTACTACGGTACAAATGGGAAATAAAATACTCAGTAACACCCTGACATCCTTTTTCAGTGTTGCCCATGATCGACATGGTTTTTACTGATTTACCTTACACCGAATCTCCCTATAAAGCACGGCAAAATAGTTTAAGTTTCACTTATTTTAAGCAGATAAAATATTAGGATTCCACTTCCGTATCTGTGGATTTAAACGGCGCAAATAAAGTACGAAACCCATGCGGCTGACAGCGCAAATATTGCGGGGCAATCTCAATTTTTTCACCCAATTCTGCCGCAGCATGCCATGGCCAACGAGGGTCATATAAAATCGCACGTGCGATCGCAATCGCATCGGCCTGTTCATATTGCAAAATACCTTCTGCCTGCATCGCTTCGGTAATCAAACCCACCGCAATTACAGGAATTTTTACAGCTTGCTTAATTGCATGAGCAAACGACGTTTGATAACCCGCATGCACATCAATTTTTTGATCGACATGCAAACCTCCGCTAGACACGTGAATATAAGCCGCACCTAAATGCTCTAGTGCCTTTGCCAAACCCACAGAAGATTCCACATTCCAGCCATCTGCATCATCCATCCAGTCTGTTGCAGAAATTCGCACGCCAATTGGATAGCCTTTTGGTACAGCATTTTGAATGGCTTGAAATACTTCCAATGTAAGGCGAATCCGATTTTCCAAACTGCCGCCATATTCATCTTGGCGGTGATTAGACAATGGCGACATAAATTGATGCAATAAATAGCCATGTGCGGCATGAATTTCGATTAAGTCAAAACCTGCATCCACCGCTCGCACTGCGGCGCTGGCAAAGTCTGCAATGACCTGTTGAATTTCATCTTGCGTTAAAGCATGCGGAGGATGTTCGTGCGGTTGAAATGGTAACTCACTGGCCGATACCGTCTGCCAGCCATGTTCTTCATTCGGTGCAAACTGTCCTTTGCCCTGCCACGGTTTATCGGTTGAAGCTTTACGACCCGCATGTGCCAACTGCACAGCAAATGGCATAGGCGATAAACTTTTAACTTTATGCAATAGTGCTTTCATCTGCGCACGCTGCATGTCATTCCATAAGCCTAAATCTGCATAACTAATACGTCCTTCTGCCTGCACTGCCGTGGCTTCTACTATACACATCCCTGCGCCGGACAAGGCATAATTGGCCCATTGCTGCTCATGCCAATAGCTCAACTCACCTTGTTCATTGGCAGAATATTGACACATCGGGGCGATAACAATTTTGTTGGCAAGTTGCAGTGATCCAAATTGAATCGGCTGAAAAAGTAACGTCACGCTGCACGCCCTCATATTGTGCGATTACACTCAAAATGTAACCTGATCAAAGATAATTTGAAGTTAATTCATCCATGCCAACATTGTTGTTTAAAGCAATCATCCACTTTAAAGCAGGCTACATTTTTAAGATGGCGGGATGAATCTATTTTCTGAAAATTTGAATTAAAACTAACTCAAATGATGCAAGATACTCAACATAAAAAGTATTTTATTTATAACGTGTTGTATCATTTTTGCAAAGACAGCATTTTACTGCACACAGAATAATTTTGCGGTACTTGGCAATGACTTGTATTCTGCCAATCATCCCCTATATTAAGTGCATCAGTTTTAATGCTTCCGCCCAATTGCCTTATTCTTTGATCAAAAGCGTCCCATGCCTGAATTACCCGAAGTTGAAACCACTAAAACCAGTTTATTGCCCCTGCTTGAACAAAAAGTTATCAATGTAGAAGTGCGTCAAGCCAGTTTACGCTGGCCCATTCCAGACGACTTGCTCAAGCTTAAAGGGCAAAAACTGCTGCAATTGACCCGCAGATCCAAATACATTTTGGCGCAGTTTGAACAAGACAGTATGTTGTGGCATTTGGGTATGTCAGGCAGTTTTCGTCTTTGCGATGCACATGAAGATTTACGCAAACACGACCATCTGATTATTCAATTTGAAGATATGCAATTGCGCTACCACGACCCACGTCGTTTTGGTTGTATTTTATGGCTAGATGAAAGCTCGCAACAGAAACTGATTGATCCACTTGGCCCTGAGCCTTTAAGTGACGCTTTTAACCCCGACTATCTTGCACAGAAGCTCAAAAACAAAAATGTTGGCATCAAAGTTGCAATTATGGATAACCATGTCGTGGTGGGTGTGGGCAATATTTATGCCACGGAAAGTCTGTTTAATTTAGGTATTCACCCTGCACAACCTGCATCATCACTCAGTTTGAAACAGATTGAAAAACTAGTGCTCGAAATCAAACGCATTTTAAAACAAGCGATTGATTTAGGCGGTTCGACCTTACGTGATTACAGCAATGCGATGGGCGAAAATGGCTATTTCCAACAAACCTTGTTGGCGTATGGACGTGCAGGTGAAATGTGTGTGAACTGTGAAACCACACTAGAAAATTTAAAACTGGGCCAACGTGCCTCGGTATTTTGTCCTGAATGTCAGCCTTTGAAAAAAGTACCTACCGCGACCAAAGCTGCAACAAGCAAACGAGGTAAATCAATATGAGAACCGCAATTGTGCGTCATATCTTAGTGAAAGATAAAGAAACCTGTGAGCAACTGAAAAAGCGGATTCAATCGGGTGCTGATTTTGCCAAAATTGCCAAACAATTTTCGACCTGCCCTTCAGGAAAAAAAGGTGGGGAATTGAGTGAGGTCAAAAAAGGACAATTGGTACCCGTCATTGATAAATTAGTGTTTACCGCAGCAGAACGCGTACTACACGGACCTGTAAAAAGTCAGTTTGGTTTTCATTTGGTAGAAGTAAAGTTTCGGATGTAATTTTTATGCCTTCAGCGCCTCTCCATCCTAGAGAATAGGGTGCAAACAAACGGCGCATAAAGCGCCGTTTGTTTTGATTGCGTATTAAAAATTATTGACGTTTTTTCAATTCATCACGAATTTCACGTAGCAACGCGATATCTTCTGGCGTTGCTGCTGGTTCTGGCGCTGCTTCTTCTTGTTTACGGCGCATACGATTAATCATTTTCACCATTAAGAACACCACCCATGCCAAAATAATGAAGTTAATTAAAATCGTAAGGAAGTTACCATAGGTCAGGACATTTACACCTGCTTTGGTTAACTCATCTAAAGACTGTAAATTGTTTGGGTTATCGCCCAAAACAAAGAACTTTTGTGTGAAATCCACACCACCGCCAGTGATCACAGTAATCAATGGCATGATGATATCTTTCACTAATGAGTCAACAATTTTACCAAATGCCCCACCAATAATCACACCGACAGCCAAGTCGATCATGTTACCTTTTACCGCAAATTCGCGGAACTCTTGAATAATACTCATTTAAATCTCCAGTTTTTTTGACTTTAATTTATGTGACGAAGTATACATTAATTTTATAGCTTCATTTCCACGTAATTTACTCGGAAATCATCTGCTTTTATATATTGGTTTGCTAATTTTAAACAAAAAATGCCATCAATAAATTGATGGCATTTTTAAATTTTGCTGCCCCGCATGAGGACAACATCATTTTTAAAACTTATTTACCAGAACGGTTACGTTTACGTTCGTTTTCAGTCAAGTAACGCTTACGGATACGAATTGACTTTGGCGTTACTTCAACCAGCTCATCATCTTCAATAAATTCAAGCGCTTGTTCAAGCGTGAATTCAATTGCAGGTACCAGTGTCAACGCATCATCAGTACCAGAAGCACGTACGTTTGTTAACTGTTTCGCTTTGGTTGGGTTAACCACCATATCATCTGAACGAGAGTTAATACCAATGATCATACCTTCGTAAACTTCTAACTGAGGCTTGGCGAATAAACGACCACGGTCTTGCAAGCTGAACAATGCATAACCCAAGCACGTACCTTGAACCATAGAGATCAACACACCGTTTTGACGTTTGGCAACTTGACCTGCTTTCATTGGGCCATAGTGTGAGAAGCTTGACGTCATGATACCCGTACCAGAAGTCATGGTCATGAATTCAGAACGGAAACCAATTAAACCACGTGAAGGCACAGTGGCTTCAATACGGATACGGCCTTTACCGTCTACTTCCATATTGGTCATCTCACCTTTACGGTTACCCATTTGTTCCATCACAGCGCCTTGGTGCTGTTCTTCCACGTCAAAAGTCACGTTTTCGTATGGTTCTTGCATTTCGCCATCAATCTCTTTCAAGATGACTTGCGGACGAGATACACCCATTTCGAAGCCTTCACGGCGCATGTTTTCAATTAATACAGAAAGGTGAAGCTCACCACGACCAGATACTTTGAAACGGTCTGGACTGTCAGTATCTTCTACACGAAGTGCAACGTTATGAATCAATTCACGGTCAAGACGTTCACGGATGTTACGTGAAGTCACAAACTTACCTTCTTTACCCGCAAAAGGTGAGTTGTTAACTTGGAAAGTCATCGATACGGTTGGTTCGTCTACAGAAAGCGGCGGTAAAGCTTCTACATTTTTCGGATCACAAATCGTGTCAGAAATATGTAATTCGTCCATGCCTGTTACACAAACGATGTCACCTGCAGATGCAGATTCGATGTCGATACGCTCTAAACCGTGGTAACCCATGATTTTTAAGATACGACCGTTACGTGTTTTGCCTTCTTGGTCAATCACGGTTACAGGTGTATTCAATTTCACAGAACCACGTTGAATACGACCCACACCAATCACACCCACGAAACTATTATAGTCAAGTGAAGAGACTTGCATTTGGAATGGACCATCAACATCAACTGCTGGTGGCTCGACGATATCTACAATTGTTTGGAATAACGGCGTCATATCTTCCGCTAATTCGTCTGGCGCAGGACCAGCAACACCACGTAAGCCTGATGCATATACGATTGGGAAGTCTAATTGGTCATCGGTTGCACCCAAGTTATCAAACAAGTCAAATACTTGATCAATAACCCAGTCTGGACGCGCGTTTGGCTTGTCTACTTTGTTGATGATCACGATTGGCTTTAAACCACGTGCGAACGCTTTTTGCGTTACGAAACGTGTTTGTGGCATTGGGCCTTCTTGTGAGTCAACCAAAAGAAGTACGCAATCCACCATCGACATTACACGTTCAACTTCGCCACCGAAGTCGGCGTGTCCCGGGGTGTCCACAATGTTAATGCGGTATTCAGTATCAGTACGTTTGTCTAACCATTTGATTGCAGTGTTTTTTGCAAGAATGGTAATACCACGTTCACTTTCAATAGCGCCTGAATCCATGACACGCTCAATCTCGCCCGCTCGTTCACCGAGTGCGCCCGATTGTTGTAAAAGTTTATCCACAAGAGTTGTTTTTCCGTGGTCAACGTGCGCAATAATTGCGATGTTGCGGAGAGTTTTAATATCAGACATTTAAATTCAATACGCTATAAATTTGAGGGCAAATTATACAGAAAAATACTAAAGTTTTATAGTGACACTTTATTGACACACACAATTTTTTTTGATGAGTGGCGTGCTTTGGGTTTTGTAAAGCTGTGTAACTCGATTAGAATAGCGCCACTTTTGCAATTTTTTATGACTCATGTCTGATTTAAACCACTCTCCCCACCCAAAAGACCAGCTCGATTTGGTCTATGGTCTGAATGACCGTCCAAAACCATTCATCGCTTTTTTAGCAGCTTTTCAGCATTTACTGGCAATTATTGTTCCGATTGTCACACCAGGCCTCTTAATTTGCTTGGCTTTAGGCGTTTCCAAACAAGATACCAACATGATCTTGTCAATGTCTTTGGTCATTTCAGGTATTGCAACCTTTTTACAATGTAAAAAAGTCGGCCCTTTTGGTACAGGTTTGCTCATTGTGCAAGGCACCAGTTTTAACTTTATTGGCCCAATTATTGGTATTGGCTCTGCCATGGTCGCCGCAGGCACACCTGTTGAATCGGTCATGGCGGCAATTTTTGGCGTGGTCATTGCGGGTTCGTTTATTGAAATGGGCGTATCGCAAATTTTACCGTGGGTCAAAAAGCTGATTACCCCACTGGTCACAGGCATTGTGGTACTTCTGATTGGCTTAACCTTAATTAAAGAAGGTTTAATCAGTATGGGTGGTGGCTATCAAGCCATGAGCAATAATACCTTTGCAAATACCGACAACCTGATTATGTCGTGTACGGTCTTGGCGATTATTATTATTTTGAACCGCATCAATATCACGTGGATTAAAAGCTCTGCCATTTTAATTGCCTTGGTGATTGGTTATGCAATGGCAGGCATGATGGGTCATCTCGACTTTTCAGGTCTGAAAGATGCCTCTTTGGTACAAGTTCCGACACCGATGCATTTTGGACTGGATTTCTCTTGGAGCTTATTCATTCCTTTAGCATTTATTTATTTGGTGACTTCACTGGAAGCCATTGGTGATATTACCGCGACCTCTAAACTCTCCAATCAACCTGTCGATGGCCCACAGTGGATGCAACGCATTAAAGGCGGTGTATTGGTAAATGGCGTTAACTCATTCTTGGCAGGTATTTTCAACACCTTCCCAAGTTCGGTATTTGCCCAAAACAATGGCGTGATTCAACTTACAGGTGTTGCTAGCCGTTATGTCGGTATCTGGATTGCTGCTCTACTCATCATTTTAGGTTTACTTCCTGCAGTCGCGGGTGTGATTCAGGCTGTGCCTCAAGCCGTGTTGGGTGGTGCTGTGATGGTGATGTTCGGTGCCGTTGCCGCTTCGGGAATCAATATTCTTTCAGGTGTCGCTTTAGATCGTCGTGCCTTACTGATTATTGCAATTTCATTAGGCTTAGGCTTAGGTGTTGCACAAGTGCCACAAATTCTGGAACACTTACCTGAATTATTCCGTAATATTTTCAGTTCAGGCGTTGCAACAGGCGGTATTGCAGCACTCATTTTAAATATTGTGCTTCCTGAAACTAAAAAGTAATTGCATGTCCAAAAAACACTGTCTGAGCTGAACTTGGGCAGTGTTTTTCTATTGGAGAGAGAACCATGAACCCCCAAAGCGAAGTTTTACTCAGACAATATGACTATTTGTCTGGTCGCGTTCTACTGATCAATGCCCCGACCGATCAACTCCTCGCAGAATTGGGTGACTCAATCCAAACTTCTGTTTGGACATGGAATTTTAACGACTATCAATACTTTCAAAATCGACAGGCGCAAGTGCATTTTGGTGCAGAATTGCCTGCAGGTGAATTTGATCAGGCTGTTATTTTTGTGCCGAAATCCAAGGAACTGCTCAATTACCTGATTCACACCATTGCCGCACAACTCCCACAAGGCAGCAGCGTATTTTTAGTCGGTGAAAAGAAAGCAGGAATTGAACGGGCTGCAAAGCAATTACAACCTTATGGCAAAACACTCAAACTAGATAGCGCCCGCCACTGCCAACTATGGCAGCTGATTTTAGACTGCAAGGTTCAAACTAAAGCCTTAGCAGATTGGGCGCAAAACTATACAGTTGCTACACCTAAAGGCGATTTACAGATTTGTGCCTTGCCGGGTGTATTTAGCCAAAAACACTTGGATGTTGGCACGGCTGTATTACTGCCTTATTTGAATCAGGTTACTGCTGGGAAAATTGCAGATTTTGGCTGTGGTGCGGGTGTGATCAGTGCTTACTTAGCCAAACTTAACCCTGAAAATCGTATTTTTGCCTTAGATGTCGATGCCTTTGCTTTAGCGTCAACGCAAATGACGTTTGAAAAAAATCAGCTCAATCCACAACAGCTTGAAATTAAAGCCGTGACAGGCATTGAGGATGCACCGCTATTTTTGCATGCCATCGTGAGTAACCCCCCGTTCCACCAAGGCATTCACACACATTACGATGCCAGTGAAAATCTGTGTAAAACCTCACGTCGTCACCTGAAATCGGGTGGTGAACTTTGGATTGTGGCCAATCGCTTTTTGAATTATCCACTCTTAATTGAACAAAGTTTCGGTCAATGCACAATCAAGGCAGATCAACAAGGCTTTAAAGTGCTGTTTGCCAGCACGCAGAAAAATACAAAGGAAGTAGGATGAGCGACTCACACAACAGTAGAAAACTGCAGCGTAAGCTCGGTGCGCGTCATTTAAACATGATCGCCATTGGTGGCTCAATTGGTACAGGTTTATTCCTTGCTTCAGGTGCGACCATTGCCAATGCAGGTCCTGGTGGCGCCTTGCTTGCGTATGCCCTAATTGGCGTCATGATTTATTTTTTGATGACCAGTCTAGGCGAACTTGCAACGCATAATCCAACTTCAGGCGCGTTCTTTACCTATGGCAGTAAATATGTCGAAGGTGGTTTCGGTTTTGCACTAGGTTGGAACTATTGGTACAACTGGGCCATTACCGTGGCATTTGAATTGGTTGCGGTGCAATTCATCATGAAATTTTGGTTTCCTGATATTCCTGGCTTTTACTGGAGTGCATTATTTTTAGCGGTGGTTTTCGCAATTAACGCATTAACCGTCAAAGGTTTTGGTGAGTCTGAGTTCTTCTTTTCTTTGGTCAAAGTACTTGCGATTGTGGCATTCATCATTATCGGTATTTTTATGATTGTCAAAATCATGCTCAACCCTGATGTTGCTACATTTGCCAATTGGAGCAAAGGCGAAGCGCCATTTGTAGGTGGACTATCTGCCTTAATTGGTGTGGCGATGATTGCAGGATTCTCATTTCAAGGTACTGAAATGGTTGGCGTTGCAGCGGGTGAATCTAAAAATCCTAAGAAAACCATTCCAATTGCAATTAAACAAATCTTCTGGCGTATTTTGTTGTTTTATATCGTGTGTATTTTTATTATTGGTACCTTAATCGCCTATGATGACCCACGTTTACTTCAAGCAGCCGCCACCGATAACATTGCACTCTCTCCGTTTACTTTACTATATGAACAGGCAGGCTTTGCCTTTGCCGCAAGTGTCATGAATGCAGTAATTTTAACTGCGATTCTTTCTGCTGGTAACTCGGGTATGTATTCATCGACCCGTATGCTATTTGATATGGCACGTAAAGGCAGTGCACCAAAAGCTTTTGCCCGCTTGGATGCTCGTGGCGTCCCAATGAATGCACTGTATGCCACAACAGCAATCGCTGCACTATGTTTTTTAACAACATTTATTGGCGAAAAACAAGTATTTAACTGGCTTCTGAATATGTCAGGCATGTGTGGCTTTATCGTTTGGCTCGGAATTGCTGTATCGCATTACCGCTTCCGTAAAGGCTATTTGGCACAAGGCTACAAACTTGAAGATTTAGATTACCGCGCCAAATTCTTTCCTTTTGCGCCATGGTTTGCCTTTATTTTATGTGCGATTGTTGTATTAGGGCAAAACTACCAAGCAGTGCTTGAAGGTGAATGGCTCGCTGTTTTATCGACTTATATTGGTATTCTTTTGTTCTTGGTCATTTGGTTAGGCTATAAATGGAAACACAAAACCAAACTGATTGCATATCAGGAGATGGATGTGAAACCACTACACCCTGATCATGACTAAAAAATTTCTTCTTCTATTCACTTCATTTAAGAAGCTAAGGTTCAAAAAAACAGCCAACATTTGGCTGTTTTTTAGGGTAAATTTAAACCAAATTCGATTTACAACATATTTTGTTATCATTATTACGGCGAGAGATCACGCCACAGACTGCTCAATGTTGATTTTATAATCGCTAAACAACGACTTGATCGACTGATAGACATCGAGTACATATATCTTATTTTAAAATTTTGATCTGCGACGACGCTTTGGAGTTTTTTAATGAATTGACGATAAACTTGGTATAAAAATTCGACTAAGTTTACGAGTCAACAGACCGAAATATTAAGCACCATCAGCCTCTACCTTATTTACTCTTTATTCTAAAAATCATACTTTTACAATATTTTTTAAACGTATTGAATGTAAATTATTTCAGGCACTCTTTAATCCAAACACCTCATAAAAAAAGAAGTATAAAAAAACGACTCCGAAGAGTCGTTTTTTCAACTTAACTCAAATTATTGAGCTTGTTGTTCAACAGTCACTGTACGGCTGCCAGTGATCGTCGCGAATACACGACGGTTCATAGCACGACCTTCTTTAGTGTTGTTGTCAGCAATCGGTTGATCCCAAGCGAAACCTTGAGTAGACAAACGAGCTGGATCTACATTGTATTCATTTACAAGTGAAGATTTAACAGAGTTCGCACGAGCTAAAGATAAACGTTCGTTCAATGCACGTGGACCAGTGTTGTCAGTGTGACCTTCGATGCGAGCAGTAGCGTTTGGATATTCAACTAACTTCTCTGCAACTTTAGCGACTTCTGGCTTGTACTGATCTTTGATGTTTGATTTGTTCGTATCAAAGAACACACGAAGTTCCATGTTCAGGTCTTCAGTCAACTCTTGTGGAGCTGGTTGAACTGGTTGAACTGGAGCAACGGTTTCAACTGGAGCAACTTCTACTACAGGAGCAGCTGGCTTCAAGTGACCACCAAGAACAACGTTAAGACCAGCTAAAGCTGTGTAGTTCCAGAATTTTTCGTCAAAGTGGTAAGTACCACGCGCTTCTGTACGAAGAGATAAAGCATCGTTCAAACGGAAGAACGCACCAACACCTGCATTACCTAAAGTACCTTCAATATCTTCACCAGCAATAGAGCCTTCTGGCGAGTATTTATAATGACCAGCACCTAAAAGTACGTATGGCTTGATTTTGCTGTCGTAGTTTTTAGTGATCAAGTCAGAAGTTGCATAGAAGTTACCAGCAATATTTTGAGCTTTATACTCAGCACCCGCACCAAGACCTTCTACATCACCTTTAACTTGGCTATATTCAGCTTCGAAACCTAACCAAGGAGTAAGTTCAACACCAAGTGCTGCACCAACAAATAAATCATCCTGTAATTCTGGACCATCTGTTAGCTTGTCATTGTTGTGTTGAGTATCTTGGAAAGTGTAACCAAGCATTAATGGGGTAACAGTTACGCCCGCGTTTGCAGCAGCTAAAGGAGCAGCTACGAGCATTGCTAATGCAATACGACTCATTTTCATGGATTTATCCTCCAGAGATAACAATTGTTGTTCAAGCTCAAGCCTAAATTTTCGACTACCCTGAGATAGGCTTTCTTATACCCCAGTATTATTTTTAAGCTAGTCACTTTGAATCATACAAACACTTTATTACTTTTCCAAGTGCTTGATAATTTTAATCAAGTAAATTATTGACAAAATTACTTACAATTTCCGTTGTAATTCGGTAACTTTCTACTCAATTTTTTATTGTGAATAGCTTATCTTTCTTGCGCTTTATTTTAACAGCTTTCTCGAAAGTTGTTTAATATTTATTATACAGCAGATAAAGCGCTATAAAACAACAAATTACTCAAATTAATCATAAAAAAACATAACAATAACAGGTATAGACTTATGTCAAATATAAGCAAAAACGGCTTCACGCTGTTTGAATTGATCGTCACGTTAGCAATTAGTGCGATTTTAGTCATGATTGCCCTGCCCTATTTTCATCAGCTGATGGCACAACAAGAACTCAAGCGAATTCAGTATTCATTACAGTCCAGCCTGAAAATAGCACGCTCCCATGCCTTCACCCATCATAGTAATGTTGTGATCTGTCCAACACATGACTTTAGCCAATGCAGTAAGCAAAACTGGAATACGGGTTTTATGATTTTTATTGATCGAAATAAAAATCGTCAGATAGACAACAATGAATACATTCTTTATACAGAAAAAACTGCACTTAAATACGGTACCTTGGATTGGCGTGGCACTTTAAACATACCCAGTGTAACTTTTAATGCACAACAAGGTTTGCCGATCGGCTCGAATGGTAGTTTCTTTTACTGCTCTACTCACGTCGCGAGCAAACGACTGGTGCTTAGTAAAATGGGGCAAACTCGAGCTGAAGACATCAATGGATGTTAACTGAGCAGTCTAAATGATCTTTATATTGTCACTTTATTCTCATCTTTTTTTGCCTATACTGCTGAAGTGATCTATTCCTGCTTGGAATTAAATCTAGACAAAAGCACATATAAAAAACTGGGAGAATAAAATGACGGATATCGTTATTGTAAATGGTGCACGCACTGCAATGGGTGGCTTTCAAGGCAGTTTAGCCAATGTGACTGCACCAGAATTAGGTGCGGCAAGTATCCAAGCGGCCATTCAACGTGCGGGGGTACAAGCAACAGAAATCGATGAAGTCATTATGGGCTGCGTCCTGCCTGCAGGCTTAAAGCAAGGCCCTGCTCGTCAGGCGATGCGTCAAGCAGGCTTACCAGATTCTACAGGTGCGGTCACCATCAACAAACTCTGTGGTTCTGGTATGAAAGCTGTCATGCAAGCAGCCGATGCAATCAAAGCAGGTTCTGCCTCAATCATTGTCGCTGGTGGTATGGAGTCAATGAGTAATGCACCTTATATTCTGACTAAAGCACGTGCGGGTTACCGCATGGGACACGGTGATGTGAAAGATCACATGTTCTTAGATGGCTTAGAAGATGCAGAAACAGGGCGTTTAATGGGCTCATTCGCACAAGATATGGCCAATAGCAAAGGCTATACCCGTGAACAAATGGATGATTTTGCGATTCGCTCTCTCAAACGCGCGCAAACTGCCGTAAATGAAGGCTATTTTGCCGATGAAATTGTGCCTGTACATGTTTCAACACGTAAAGGTGACGTGGTTGTCGATAAAGACGAACAACCGTTTAATGCCAATATTGAAAAAATCCCAACCCTTCGTCCAGCTTTTGCCAAAGATGGCACAATTACCGCAGCCAATGCCAGCTCAATTTCAGATGGTGCTTCAGCCTTAGTCCTAACGTCTGCAGAAAATGCAGCAAATAAAGGTTTACAACCATTAGCGAAAATTGTGGCTTATGCCACCAATTCACAACATCCATCGGAGTTCACGATCGCCCCTGTTGCTGCGATTCAAAAAGTATTGGATAAAGCAGCTTGGCAAGTTGCAGATGTAGATTTATGGGAAATTAATGAAGCTTTTGCTATGGTCACCATGTGCCCAATGGATGAGTTCAAGCTTGATCCTGAAAAAGTGAATATCAACGGTGGTGCATGTGCGCTTGGGCATCCTGTGGGTTCTACAGGTTCACGTATTATCCTAACTTTGATTCATGCGCTTAAACGTACAGGTGGCAAGCGTGGTGTGGCTGCTCTCTGTATTGGTGGTGGTGAAGCAACTGCGGTCGCGATTGAATTACTTTAAGTGCCTTGCAACCCCTATTTCGTAAAGAGGGATTGAGGTAGATTGAATAAAGTCATTCCCTAACCTTTCTTTATTCAAAAAGTAAAAAGACGAATCATTGATTCGTCTTTTTGCTTATAGCTTTAAAAAGTTTAGAGCAATTCTGCACGCAACTGTTCAGGCGATTTCATTGACAATAAACCTGGCGCAACATCATAAGCAGTTTTTGCACCATATTGCTGCATTTGGTTTAAACGATAGCAAGCACGTGCATAAGCCACCAAAATACTCGCGGTAAACTCAGGATTGCTGTCTAACTTCAATGAGAATTCAAGCACTTGTTTTTGTTCATCGCTGGTATTACCACTGCGAATGACAAAACCACCATGTGGCATGCGTTGGTGATCTTTGGCTAAAGTCGCTT
Source organism: Acinetobacter sp. AL9 (assembly GCF_041464035.1). Classification (NCBI taxonomy): domain Bacteria; kingdom Pseudomonadati; phylum Pseudomonadota; class Gammaproteobacteria; order Moraxellales; family Moraxellaceae; genus Acinetobacter; species Acinetobacter sp. AL9. The sequence goes on from NZ_JAYFSK010000006.1 coordinate 57,052, forward strand.
CATCAATGAAATTTACGGTTGTGTTGTAGTCAGCGAAATAATCTGGCATGGTCACAATCGCTTGCTCTACCGCAGCAGCATCGGCACCTTCTGCAAGTACGACATAACATTCACGAGTATGTTTATCTTTGGTGCTTAATACAGGACGCGCACCGCTACGCACTTGTTCAATGGCATCATTCGATGGAATGGTATATTGCACACCTGCTTTTACACCATCAACACGACGAATGGCATCTGAGTGACCCTGACTTAAACCTTTACCCCAAAAAGTATAGGTTTCACCATCAGGTAACAACGCTTCACCAAATAAACGATTAATCGAGAACATGCCTGGATCCCAACCAATTGAGATGAGTGCAGTTTTCTTGTTCGCTGTCGCAGGTGCATCTACAGATGCATAATATTCAGGAATACGTGCATGCGTATCGAAACTATCGACAATATTAAATTGGCTCGCCAGTACTGGACCTTGTTGTGGCAAGTCGTCTTTTGAACCACCACATAAAATCAGCACATCAATTTTGTCTTGAAAATCTGACAATGAATCCATGTGAAACACTGCTGTTTCAGCAAAACATGGTGAAACGCTTTCAGGCGCACGACGGGTAAAAATACCCACCAATTGTAAATCTGGGTTTTTATGAATCGCCGTTTCAACACCACGACCTAAGTTGCCATAACCAGCAATACCAATACGGATAGAATTTTGCATAAAGACAAATCACTTCATCATGAAAAAATTGAAAAATAAATCAGAGGATAATCACATCAAATTATCGTCTTGATTGATTTTTGATAATGTAAAAATAACGCCTACATAAGACTGCGATGCTACATCAGCGTGCTTATACTACAGCACTTTACGGTAAATTAAATCATTAAGAAGTGCGATAAAACAAGCCGTTTGATCATTTTAAGGCAAACAAAAAGCCTGCACATGGCAGGCTGTTTGTAAATGTGTGAACCGTGATATTTCGATAAAATCTATCTACATTTCGATGAAATCCATCATCAATATATTACGCACCTGTTTGATAATTTGGTTTTGGCACTGCGGTAGAAGCTTGATAAGGATGGGTAAAGTCCGCCAAACCTGCTGCAGCTTCTTGCACATCTTTACCTTCTTTAATCACGAAAGTATCGAAACCTGCACGCTTCATATAATTTAAGACGTCTTTAAAGACATCACCGACTGCGCGAAGTTCACCCTGAAAGCCTTGACGGCGTAACAATGCCGCAAAAGAATAACCACGGCCATCGTTAAAACCTGCAAATTCAATAAAAATCGCATCCAGTTCTGCCAATGGAAATTCATGGTTTTCAGGCGAAGCATCTACCGTTAAATATAGGGCTTTTTTACCTGAAATTTGTGCCAACTGATCAAGCTGTTCAACGCTGAGCACCACATCACCTTGCGGTAATGCTGCATCTTCAGCAATCACTTGATAAGTATTGTCTGCAATCGTGCCATCTTTCGCGAGCACAGGTAGTGCAGTATTAAGCATAAGCGCGCTCCTTAAATGGTTGAATGCCGACACGGCGATAAGTGTCGATGAAGTCTTCACCTTCACTACGCAAATCTAAGTAGGTATTTAAAATTTCTTCCACCACATCAGGAATCACTTCAGCAGCAAAAGATGGCCCTAAAATATCACCGATTGACGCATCATGGTCTGCATGCCCACCTAAAGTGATTTGGTAGAATTCAGCGCCTTTTTTATCGACACCTAAAATCCCGATATTACCAACGTGGTGATGACCACAAGCGTTCATACAACCTGAAATATTCAAATCCAGTTTGCCAAGATTATAAATGGTATCCAAATCATCAAAACGGCGTGAAATGGCTTCTGAAATTGGAATAGATTTGGCATTGGCAAGTGAACAGAAATCACCACCCGGACAGCAAATAATATCGGTAATAAAGCCAATATGCGCGCGCGCCAAGTTATTGGCATCGAGCACTTGCCACAATGCAAACAGGTCTTTTTGTGGCACATCTACCAAAGCAATATTTTGCTCATGCGTGGTACGCAACTCACCAAAGGTATATTGATCGGCTAAATCTGCAATCAGATTCATTTCTTCTGTCGTCATGTCACCCGGTGCAACACCTGCACGTTTCAATGAAATGGTGACAATACGATAGCCTTGTACTTTGTGCGCATTGGTGTTGATGTTGAACCATTGCTTGAATTTTGGATACTGCGCAAACAGCTCGCTAAAATCTTCATCGGCATAGTTTTGATAAGCAAATGGCGTGAAGTTTTTATCCATTTTTTGCAAAGTTTCTGCATCAATTTTTAAGGTTTTCACCGTATGTGCAAATTCAGCTTCAACTTTTTCTGCAAATACTGCTGGAGTTAAGGCTTTTACCAAAATTTTGATACGTGCTTTATATTTATTGTCGCGACGACCATGCAAGTTATAAACACGTAAAATAGCTTCTAAGTAAGCAATCAAATCTTCACGTGGCAAGAACTCACGAATAAAGCTACCGATAATTGGAGTACGACCTAAGCCGCCACCAACTTTAATTTTATAGCCAATTTCGCCTGCTTCATTTTTAACAATATAGACGCCAATGTCATGAAATGCAGTCGCAGCACGGTCAATTTCTTCCAGTGCAGACACCGCAATTTTGAATTTACGTGGCAAGAAGGCAAATTCAGGGTGGAAAGTCGACCACTGACGAATTAATTCACAGGTTGGACGTGGGTCAGCAATTTCGCCCGCCACGACACCTGCATACTGGTCTGTGGTGGTATTACGAATACAGTTACCCGAAGTCTGAATTGCGTGCATTTGTACGGTTGCAAGCTCTGCCAGCATGTCAGGCACATTTTCCAGTGCAGGCCAGTTAAACTGAATATTTTGACGTGTTGATACGTGCGCATAGCCACGGTCATAGTCTTTGGCAAGCTGCGCAACTTTACGCAATTGCTTAGAGTTCATCAGACCGTAAGGCACCGCAATACGCAACATTGGCGCATAGCGTTGTACATACAAACCATTTTGCAGACGCAATGGACGATATTCATCCTCAGTCAATTTGCCTGCTAAATAACGTTCCGTTTGGTCGCGGAACTGTGCAACACGTTCATTAATCAGTTGCTGATCGAAATCAGTATATAAATACATGGCGTACAGCTAGTCATTTCTATTATCACGGCTGACAGCATAGCGAGATTCAATCTATCAACAAAATGTGTTTTTTACATATTTCTTAGCGGTTTTATTGATAAGCCATGGCAACATCACAACCAGTAAGCCTTTGCCAAAATTTATAGACTTTTTATAGAGCTATCACAAAATAATGCAAGCTTTAGCATTTTTTCTGCTAAAGCATCTATTCGATCTTTTTATTGATTACCTATGCTTATGACTTGGCTTTATCTTCATCCTGATTTTTAGTCTGAGATGACCACTGCCCTGCGCCCAAAGCCTGCCCGATATAATCGTAACGCATTTGAGAACGTGAAAATTTAATTGGACACGCCAACTGAGTTTCAGTTTTTTCGGCATTCTGCTGAATAGGAACTTCTACTGTCCAACCGCGTTGCTGTGCCAAAGGTGAATGTAAGGCTTCATCTAAAGTGAATACAGGTTCAACGCAGACATCATATTGCGCGAATACCTGCTGCCATGTGGCAAAACTTTGTGTTTTAATTTTATCTTGAATAGCGTGTTTGACTTGCAAGCGCTCTTGCGGATCTAAAGATGCCCCTTTTTCCAAAAGTATCGGTAAGTTTAAAATCTGTGCCAAACCCTGCATAAACTGCGGCTCTAAACTACCGACTGAAAGATAACGGCCATCTGCTGTTTCATAATAGTCATAATAGGTGCCACCATTTAAGTAAGATTGCTCAGCATATTGAGGAACCTGTGCCGCCAAAACTGCTGAAGCGGCCATATTGTTTAAAGTCGCAGCGCAATCGGTCATCGAAATATCAATATACTGCCCTAAACCACTGCGCTGACGTTCTATCACTGCACTTAAAATCGCCACCAAAGCATGCAATGATCCACCTGCTACATCGGCCACTTGAATCCCGAGCGGTGGCGGCCCACCCGCTTGCCGTCCACTATGCCCCGCAATGCCAGACAAGGCTAAATAGTTGATGTCATGTCCTGCCCTTTGTTGATAATCGCCTGTTTGTCCATAACCTGTGATGGAACAATAGATCAGTCGCGGATTAATTTTTGCCAAGCTGGCATAGTCCAGTCCTAAACGCTGCATCACCCCTGGTCTAAACTGTTCCAGTACAATATCGAAATCAGTAATTTTCTCGTGGATGAGTTGAATACTTTCCGGAGATTTTAAATCCAAAGTAATTGACTGTTTATTACGATTCAAATAACTATGTGAAGTCGCCTGTCCATTGGCATAGGGCGGAAATAAACGAATCAAGTCAGGTCGGCTTGCCGATTCGATGTGAATGACCTCTGCGCCCATATCCGCCAAATACAAACTAGCAAAAGGGCCGGGCAATAGGGTGGAAAAATCTAAAACTTTTAAACCGCTCAGTGCATGTGTCATTGTTGTGATTACTCTATTTTTACTGATTTTCCGTTCATCTTATAAACAGCAAAACTGTAACACAATGTCATGTTCAGCCATTTACCTTGATCATTTCGGCAATTTATTATGTAAAATAAGTAAAATTGGTATTGTAAATTGCCAATTTCAATTTTTAGCGTCATTTAGGTCAAGCTTACGTGAATACAAAAGAGACTGAAGGATTTAACATGAGCAGAGATACCATTAGTATCCATTTTGTAAATGCAGCGCTCACGGGTGTTAAGCGACTCGGCATGGATGTCGAAACCTTATTATCTCATGTCGGTATTGAGGCAGAACTTCTGCGCCAACCGAAAGCACGTATTTCACCTGAACAATATACTCGCTTTATTAAAATGTTGTGGATGGTGACCCAAGACGAACACGTGGGTTTTGATTCTCAGCCACGTCGTTTGGGTACATTCGCGATCATGTGCCAATTGGTAATTCACGCCAAAACACTGGGCGATGCCTTAGAACTCTCTTCGCAATTCTACAAACTGTTTGGTGATGATTGGTCGGTTACCTTAGAACGTGATAAACACGAAGCACGTTTGGTACCATCTATTCCACAAGCTATGGATCCTGATCACTTTATTACTGAAAGTATGTTGATGATTTGGCACGGCTTGGCATCTTGGCTGATTGAACGTCGCCTGCCTTTGGAGCGCGTACATTTTGGCTATCCACGTCCTGCACATGCAGATGAATACGATGCGCTGTTCTTTGCGCCTGTCATGCAATTTGACATGCCACGCACCGAAATTACCTTTGCTGCCGACTACTTGGATTTACCAATTCGTCAAACCCAAGAAACCTTAGACGAATTCTTAAAAACCGCGCCTGCGCAATTGTTGGTGAAATTCAAAAACACCAATTCTTTAACTTCGCGTATTCGTGACGTGTTAAAGAGCCAAATTGGCGAAGAAATGCCAACCTTGAACGATGTTGCATCCATGCTGTACCTATCGCCACAAACCTTGCGTCGTCGTTTGGCTGCAGAAGGTAAAAGCTATCAAGGGGTAAAAGATGCATTACGCCGTGATGCCGCGATTCACCTATTGCTGAATCCTGAACTTACCCTTGAAGATGTGGCACAACAAGTTGGCTTTAGCGAAACCAGTACTTTCCACCGTGCTTTCAAAAAGTGGACTGGCGTCACACCTGGTTTATACCGTCAGTTGCACGGTTATCATTAATTTAGAATCGACAATTCACAATAACTCGTAATTCCAATCGATTGCCCTTGCACACCGCAAGGGCTTTTTTTATCGCTCTATTATAGTTTCAATCTTTCTGCCAAATTACTGCGTCATCCCAATTAGCAAAAAACCTCACTGACCTGTACCGTTCTCGTCATTGCACTTCAAAATTTTCAGATTACACTCAAAAGCAATCATAAAGAAAACTATCGACAAGGGATTGATTATGAGCGAGGCCTACATCATTGATGCTATTCGCACTCCGCGCGGCAAAGGAAAAAAAGATGGCGCATTACACGAAGTTAAACCCATTCGCCTACTCACAACCTTATTGAATGAATTGCAACAACGACACAACCTAGACACCTCACAAGTAGACGATATTGTTTTGGGTTGTGTCACACCAATTGGCGATCAGGGTGCAGATATTGCCAAAACCGCAGCGATTGCCGCAGGTTGGGACAATGATGTTGCTGGGGTACAAATCAACCGCTTTTGTGCCTCAGGTTTAGAAGCCGTGAACCTCGCAGCGCAAAAAGTTCGTTCGGGTTGGGAAGATTTAATCGTTGCAGGTGGTGTGGAATCTATGTCACGCGTGGCAATGGGTTCCGATGGTGGTGCTTGGGCATTCGACCCTGAAACCAATATGGCTTGTGACTTTATTCCACAAGGTATTGGCGCTGACTTAATTGCCACACTCGATGGCTATAGCCGTACAGAAGTCGATCAATTTGCAGCAGCATCACAGCACAAAGCCGCAGCAGCACAAGCACAGGGACATTTCGAGCGCTCGATTGTACCTGTCAAAGATCAGGCAGGTGTGGTGATTTTGGCACAAGATGAATTTATCAAACCACAGACCACGGCTGAAAGCTTGGCACAGCTCAAGCCGAGTTTTGCCAATATGGGACAAATGGGTTTTGATGCGATTGCCCTGCAAAAATATCCTGAAGCAGGACAAGTCAATCATGTGCATCATGCAGGCAATTCATCAGGTATTGTTGATGGCGCGGCATTGGTCTTGATTGCATCGGAACAAGCGGTACAACAACACAACTTAAAACCACGCGCCAAAGTGCTTGCTACCGCACTGGTTGGCACAGACCCTGCCATTATGCTCACAGGACCCGCGCCTGCAGCACGCAAAGCCTTAGCCAAAGCAGGACTGAACATTGAAGATATTGATCTGTTTGAAGTCAATGAAGCCTTTGCAGCCGTGGTTCTGCGTTTTATTACAGAACTTCAGGTTGATCCCGCCAAAGTCAATGTGAATGGTGGTGCTATTGCCTTGGGTCATCCACTTGGCGCTACAGGTGCCATGATTTTAGGCACCTTACTGGACGAGCTAGAACGACAAGATAAAAAACGCGGCATGGCTACATTATGTGTAGGCGGTGGGATGGGAATTGCCACCATTATTGAGCGAGTATAAGGAGTATAAAAATGAGCGCCATTCACTATTATAAAAATGCCGATAACATTGTCATTCTAACCTTTGACTCACCAAATCAATCTGCCAACACCATGAATGCTGACTTTAGAGATGCATTAGCGCAAGTGGTACAAAAGTTAAAAGCAGACGAACAAGTGGCGGGAATCATTTTCGCCTCTGCGAAAAAAACCTTTTTTGCAGGCGGTGACTTAGATGAGTTGATTCAAGTACAGCCTGAGCATGCCAGCTCATTTTTTCAGATGATTGAAAACCTAAAAGCACAGCTGCGTTATATTGAAACCCGTGGTATTCCTGTGGTAGCTGCCTTAAATGGCACGGCACTCGGCGGCGGATGGGAACTTGCTCTGTGCTGTCATCATCGTATTGCAATTCGTGATGCAAAAACCAAGTTTGGTTTACCCGAAGTGACTTTAGGTTTATTGCCTGGTGGCGGTGGTATTGTGCGGATGGTACGTTTATTGGGTTTACAAACTGCCCTGCCGCTGTTGATGGAAGGCAAACAGCTGAGTGTGGAAAAAGCACAAAGTTTAGGTTTAATCCATGATCTTGCTGAAAATGAAACAGAATTACTCAGCAAAGCCCAAGACTGGATTCTTGCACATCCTCAATCACAACAAGTATTTGATGTCAAAGGCTATAAAATCCCTGGGGGAACACCATCTACACCTGCTGTCGCGCAAATGCTTTCCATTGCTCCTGCCATGCTACGCGACAAAACCAAAGGCTGTTACCCTGCGCCTGAAGCAATTTTGAGTGCAGCAGTAGAAGGTGCGCAGGTTGATGTCGATACAGCCTTACGCATTGAATCTCGCTATTTTACCCAGCTCGCAACAGGTCAAATTTCTAAAAATATGATTGGCACCTTTTGGCATGGGCTGAATGCGATTAAATCGGGCAGTGGCCGTCCGCAAGGCATTGCACCGCATCAAACTCAAAAAGTCGGCATTTTAGGTGCAGGCATGATGGGCGCAGGCATTGCTTATGCCACAGCAAGCAAAGGCATTGCGGTTGTTCTTAAAGATGTATCCATCGAACAAGCTGAAAAAGGCAAAGCTTACAGTCAAAAACTATTGGATAAACAAGTATCGCAAGGTCGTATAAGTGCAGAGCGAGCAGCACAAGTCTTAGCCAATATTCATCCAACGGCACAGGCTGCCGATTTACAAGGCTGTGATTTGATTATTGAGGCGGTATTTGAAAATCCTCAACTCAAGGCGCAAGTCACACAAGAAGCCGAAGTTTTTCTGGCAGAACAAGGTGTGATGGCATCCAATACCTCAACTTTGCCAATAAGCGGGCTTGCCCAAGCTGCGCAAGATCAACAGCGCTTTATTGGACTGCATTTCTTTAGTCCTGTCGATAAAATGCCGTTGGTAGAAATCATTAAAGGAAAAAACACCTCTGCCGATACTTTGGCAAAAGCATATGACTTTGTGCAACACATTGGTAAAACACCGATTGTAGTCAATGACAGACGTGGCTTTTTTACCAGTCGGGTGTTTGGCACTTTTGTGCAGGAAGGCTTGCGCTTACTGGCAGAAGGCGTACATCCTGCCAAAATTGAAATGGCAGCTTTAAAAGCAGGTATGCCTGTTGGTCCGCTTGCCATTCAGGATGAAGTGTCTTTAACCTTGTCTGAACACGTGGCGCAGGAAGCACGTAAAGCGTTACAAGCCGAAGGAAAAGACCGACCACTGTCGAGTGCAGATGAAGTCATTCAAACCATGATTCATCAATTCTCACGTAAAGGCAAAGCTGCAGGTGCAGGCTTTTATGACTACCCTGAACAGGGTAAAAAACAGCTTTGGTCGGGGTTAAGTCATTGGTATAAAAATACCGAAATCGCTGAACAAGAGATGATTAACCGTTTCTTATTTGTACAAGCACTGGACAGCTTACGTTGCTTGGAAGAAGGTGTTTTAGAATCTGTCATTGATGCCAATGTTGGGTCAATTTTTGGCATTGGCTTCCCTGCATGGACAGGTGGTGCTTTGCAGTTTTTAAATCAATATGGTTTAACACAGGCTTTGGCACGAGCACAGCAACTTGCTGCAGCATATGGCGAACGTTTTACCCCACCTAAAATTTTGCAAGACCGTGTTGCTGCAGATGCTAAAAGCATTTAAGTCTAAACTTTAAATTTAAAACAATCTGAGAGGGATACATCATCCCTCTTTTTATTTGCTCAAAATTACAATGAATATCCCTGCATGAATAGAATTTAATCCGTTTTTTATGCATTTTATGTTATAAAGTTACATAATTTTAAGATTTAGATTCAAATTGGGTAGATGCACATGACCGAACGCCTTACTCCTGAAAAATCACCTTGGGGTTGGAAAGCACTCTTTATTTTCTGTATTTTGGGTGGAATTTTCATGTTTATTTTCTGGTTAGCGGTCACGAATGAACCTGACTACATGCCTAGCCAGCAACAAAAGCAGAATACTCAGCAACACGCCTTTAAAAATGCGCCAGCTATGTCACAAGAAGCATTGGCAAAAGCACAAGCAGATCGTGAAGCACGTGAAGCTTTGGCTGCTGAAACTGCAGATGCACACGGTATGACTGAAACAGAACATGCCAATATGCCTGAAAACCATGAGCCAGCACCCGCACATGGACATTAATATGCGCTAGCGGCTCTGTTCATACAGTTTATAAAAAGAAATCGCCATGATCACATTCCATCATGGCGATTTTTATTTTGCACGATTAAAATCAGGACTATCGACAATTCATTTAAAATATCAATCGCATATCTACATGCGGAATACCACAATCTAAATACGACTCACCCTCAACCTGAAAACTCAAACTTTGATAAAACGGAATCGCGTGTTCCTGCGCAGACAACTTGACCCACGGACGTTGCTGCTGCTTTGCCACCTGAATAATATGCTGCATTAAAACACGTCCCACACCTAAACCGCGCTGTGATTTCAACACTGCGACCCGTCCAATACTGTGATTTTCCAGTAAACGTGCTGTTGCAATCGCCTGTCCAGTTGCATAGACCACAAAATGCAAGGCAACTGCATCTTGTGCATCCCACTCATCTTCAGGCGCAATTCGCTGTTCCTGAATAAAGACTTGCTCACGAATAGATTTGGCCTCTGCAGCAAATTGTGTCCAAGTGCCCGATTGAATTTCATAATCTTGCATCTTTATATCCTGTTCCATCTTGCTTAGCACTTAGAACCAATGCCCTGCTGATCCCACTGATCATTCAACAACAACTCCAAAGAATGTTTTTGAATACCGTACATGGTTTTTAAATCACGAATTTGCGCCAAAACGGTCTGATCAGGTTCACTCCAATTTTGACGTTTGGTTGCCAAAATCATTTTGTTTTTACTGGTGTGTTCTAAAGCGACAAACTCAAAAACTTTGGTGTCATAACCATAGGCTTTGAGCAATAAAGCGCGGATGGTATCGGTTAACATTTCCGCCTGTTGCCCTGCATGAATGCCAAATTGCAGCATCGGTTGCAACACGCTTGGGCTTTGTAATTGTGGACGCAACTCTTTATGGCAACACGGCGCGCACATAATCATTTGTGCATTCAGGCGAATACCAGTATGAATTGCAAAATCGGTGGCGACATCACAGGCATGCAAAGCAATCATTACATCTAAATGTTCTGGCTGATAGGTGCGCACATCGCCCTGAAAAAAATCTAGCTGCTGAAAGTCTGAAGCACTCGCCACCGACTGACAAAACTCAACCATTTTCGGGTTTAGTTCCACCCCAGTCACAAAGGGAATAAATTGCTGCTTTTGCAAATAGTCATAGAGCGCAAAAGTTAAATAGCCTTTGCCTGAACCAAAATCCACCACGCGCAAGGTATTTTCCGAAATTTTGATTTGCGCCAAGGCACCCGAAAAAATTTCAATAAATTTATTAATCTGTTTCCATTTCCGCGCCATGCTCGGAATAATTTGCGCTTTGGCATCGCTAATCCCCAAGTGTTGTAAAAATGGGCTGGATTGATCGACATAACGCTGCTTTTCTCGGTCATGTCCTTGTGGTTCTTTCGGTTTCGCTATAGTCGGTGCTGTTTTACTGATGCTAAGCATGGCTTTCTTTTTGTTCTTTTTTAGCTGAATTTCCTGATCTGTCGTGAATAAATTGGCCTGTTTACAATCTGCCAATAAGTGACTCAATTGTATCTGTGCTTCTGCCAAAGGATAGTTTTTGGTGATATCCTGCGTTTTATGGCGATACAAACAAGTTAAAACGGTGTCTTGATTTAGCTGAATCACCCGTAAGGTGATTTTTTCTAATTGTTCCAGTTCGCCTTTATATTGACTCAGCACCACACGATCAAGCTTTTGTGTATCAATGGCTTGCTGAAAAGCCTCTAAGAATTGTTGTTCCTGCACAGAGGGAGAAGCCAAAGTCGACATAATAAAAACCTGAAAAAATTACAATTCAAGTTTAATTGTTATTACCCTAAAAGCAAAATTGAATTACGATACAGTTGTATAATTAAAGAAATTAAAGCAGATTCGCCATGAAATTAAATGCCCCTTTAGTGCCTGATTATGACCTGCAAGAAGAACGGATTAACTATCTGAGCCATGGTGTTGGTGCGGCTTTGGCATTTATTGCAGGTATTCTTTTAATCATTAAAGGTGCGTATTTAAGTACGGGACAATGGCTAGGTTTGTGGGCCTATGCAATAAGCATGGTACTGCTTTTTTCTGCTTCAATGCTGTATCACATGGCAACCGCAGCAGACCGTCGTTATTTTTATAAAAAGTTAGATCACACCGCAATTTATTATTTAATTGCAGGGACTTATACCCCATTTTTATCCATCGCGATTCCTACTCAAAAAGCACAATATTTGTTAATTGCCCTGTGGATTATTGCCCTGATTGGCACCCTATTTAAACTGGTATTTATCAACCGTTTTCATAAAATTTCTTTAATTGCCTACTTGGTGATGGGTTGGTTAGCCGTTCTGGTCATGGACGATATGCAAGCCTATTTAAGCAGCCAAGCCCTGACCTTTTTGCTAATTGGCGGCATTGCCTACACCGTGGGTGCATTGTTTTATGCCTTAAAACGCGTAAGATATACCCACGCAATTTGGCATGTATTTGTCTTAATTGGTGCAGGCGCACACTTTCTGGCAATTTATCTGTATGTGATTTAACGCTGAATATCGCTCATGTCTTACAGATAAAACGATCAGATTTGAATGGTGTTCATGGATGCAGTTTTGTAACCGACTTCTTGTTCAAAAAAGTATAACTACAAGAAGTATCTACTATTTTTCTGCCAGTGCGGTCTGTGCCAAATTGCACTTTCATTTAAAATTCACTTTACATAAGGTCCTGTATGGCATCTTCATCTACTGCTGCCGCTGAACAGCCGACTCAAAATTCTAAATTTCGAGTACTGACTGCAAGCTTGGTCGGTACCACCATCGAGTTTTTTGACTTTTATATCTACGCCACTGCGGCAGTCATTATTTTCCCGTATCTGTTCTTTCCGACCAGTACTGACCCAATGACGGCAACCATTCAATCTCTCGCCACCTTTGCAATTGCCTTTATCGCCCGTCCAATTGGCGCAGCTTTATTTGGACATTTAGGAGATCGGATTGGACGCAAAGCCACTTTGGTCGCGGCATTATTGACCATGGGAATTTCTACAGTCTGTATTGGTTTACTGCCGACGTATGCACAAATTGGGATTATCGCGCCATTACTGTTGGCGTTGTGTCGCTTAGGGCAAGGTTTAGGCTTGGGCGGTGAATGGTCGGGAGCAGTACTGTTAGCCACAGAAAATGCCCCTGAAGGTAAACGTGCTTGGTATGGCATGTTCCCACAATTGGGCGCTCCGATTGGTTTTATTCTTGCCACAGGTTCATTCCTTATTTTAGGTGCGCTGATGTCTGAGCAAGACTTTATGACATGGGGCTGGCGCATCCCGTTTATTTCGAGTGCCTTATTGGTGATTGTCGGTTTATGGATTCGCTTAAAACTGCATGAAACGCCTGCCTTCCAAAAAGTGTTGAATAAACAAAAAGAAGTCAATGTGCCATTTATTCAGGTCTTTAAAAAACACGCTAAAATGTTAGTGCTCGGAACAATCGCTGCAATTTGTACCTTTGTGGTGTTTTATCTGACTACAGTATTTGCCTTGCAATGGGGCACTAAACAACTGGGTTATTCACGTGAAGAATTCTTAAAACTTCAACTACTAGCCACATTGTGTTTTGCCGCATTTATTCCCCTCTCAGCCGTTTTAGCCGAAAAATTTGGACGTAAAACTACCTCTATTGCGGTGTGCATCGTCTCTGCAATTTTTGGCTTATTCTTTGCCGATATGCTTGCTTCAGGCAGCACATTGATTGTATTTATTTTCCTGTGTATTGGCTTGGCGATTATGGGACTCACTTACGGACCAATTGGTACAGTGTTGTCTGAAATTTTTCCTACTTCTGTACGCTATACAGGCTCGGCACTCACCTTTAACTTGGCGGGTATTTTTGGCGCATCGTTTGCCCCACTGATTGCCACCAAACTTGCCACCACTTATGGCTTGGCTGCAGTTGGTTATTATTTAAGTGCAGCATCCATCTTGTCTTTAATCGCATTTTTAATGATTCGAGAAACCAAGCATGATGATGTAAACAATCAAATTTAAGCGCAAAAATTGCATCAAAAAACCAGCCTCGGCTGGTTTTTTTCATGTAGGCGATGGTGACGGTGCTTACAATAATTCAATAATATCAATCGTGGGCGGCACACCAAAACGAAAAGGAACACCGACCATTCCTGTCCCTACAGTCACAAATACATCGGCATGATCATGGCGATATAACCCCTTTTTATGCCCTAAAATAGATACTTTTTTCATCACATAATCGGTCAGCCACGGCAGTTCAACCTGCCCACCATGGGTATGTCCTGCCAACATCAACGGACGTGTCGGCAATTTTGGCACCATATCCACTGTATCGGGGTTATGTGATAACAACACCCACGGCTTATCCTGAGGTAAATCGGGCATATAGCGCATGTCGGTTTTACCTGCCCATAAATCGCCAATACCGAGCAAACGAAACTCATCAAACTCGACAATTCTACCTTCAATATCAATCACGTTATTTTGTTCTAAAGCCGTTTTTAACAGCTCTTGAATGGGCGGGCCAGGATACTGCTCATCATGATTACCATTTACCGAATATACAGGCGCACAAATTTCTTTTAATACCGCCAATTCTTCGACCAATTTATTTTCAGGCTCATAAGTCCAGTCGCCTGCTACAACGACAATATCGGGGTTTTGCAAATTGAGTTTTTTCACAATTTGCTTCAATTGACGCTCATGCCCAGAAAACAAGCCAATATGTAAATCTGCAATTAAAGCAATTTTGACAGGCTTTAATAAACGGCGATCTGCATGAATTTGATATTTGGTAGTTTTGACTTGAATCAAATGCGGTTCAATAAAACGCGCATAGCTCAACACAGCACTGACTAAAAATACAAAAATCGCTTCGTGGATGGAGTAATAGCCCTGAATACCCGCATAGACACTAAAAAAAACCAAAGGCGGCAACAGGTAAGACAAATAAAATGCCAACAAATGCACAAAGGCCTTAAACGGGTGAATGGTTTCTGTATTGGCCTGACTGCGCCATGCTTGCGAAACTGCCCACAGCGCCAAAATTGCCATACCCATATAGAAATACAACACGACTGAATCGTTATCCCACATATTTATTCTCTATTACTTCATACTTCTGCTATTCAATGCTGCGCTAAACCCAGATGTCGCATTTAACCCACACACGTCATATATCTGTATTGTCATATTTATCTTTTCATAGCTGACAATTATACTCAAACCCTATTTTTAACTTATTTGCTCCTCGTGCTAAAAAGGAATTTAATTTGGCAAACCGCAGCTCATCCGCTCCATTTCAAAATATTCGGCACAACGTCTTGTGGCTGAGTTGCGCCTTCGTTTTGACACTCTCAGGCTGTAGCACGCTGCCCAAACAGATTGAACATCCGATCCGGATGGCGTTTGAAACCCCAACCGATCAAACCAGTTTGGCCAAAATTGTACTGCCGCTACGCGAAAAATATCCGCAGCTTACGGGTTATCATGTCCTGTATGATCCGCTCGAAGCCCTAGCAGCACGTATCTATCTGATTAATAAAGCAGAAAAATCTTTAGATTTACAATATTATATTTGGGATAACGATAAAATTGGCGCGCTTGCACTACACGCCATTATTCGTGCGGCAGATCGTGGGGTGAAAGTCCGCTTATTGGTCGATGATAACAATGCCAAAAAAATGGAAGGCATTTATCTCGCGCTCGATCAACACGTCAACATCGACATCAAACTGTATAATCCATATCGCTTTCGACATTATCGTGCCATGGACATGATTTTGGATTTGAAGCGTATTAACCGTCGTATGCACAACAAAAGCTTTATTGCCGATAACCAAATTTCTCTGATTGGTGGGCGCAATATGAGCAATCAATACTATAACGTCAGCGACAATTATCAATTTTCTGATGTCGATGTGATGTTAGTCGGCTCGGCTTCGGATGAAATTATTCACTCTTTTGATGAATACTGGAATGATGACTATGCTTATTCAGTCAAGCAATTGGTCAATCCACAACATTACACCTTGCGTTATGAAAGCTTAAAACAGCAATTAGAACAGCACGATCAAGAAGCCACCGTACAAAATTATTTAGATTTGGTGACTCGTTCTAAAGCGATTGAACAGTGGATGACGCATAGTATTAAGTTCGATTGGGTCAGTGCTGAAGTGGTCAAAGATGCGCCGAGTAAAATTAAAGACCGCGCCTCAAAAGAAGAACATCTCAACTTTCAATTGCTGACGCATTTAGAGAAGCCAAGCAGTAGTGTCGATATTATTTCTGCGTATTTTGTCCCCGAACAATCGGGGGCAGAAAAACTAAAAGACTTGGCGGATGATGGCGTTCAGGTACGCGTACTGACCAACTCCTTTAAAGCCAACGATGTTCCTGTGGTGCATGCTTTTTACGCCAAATATCGAGAAGATTTATTGGCAAATAACGTGCAGCTGTATGAGTTTTTGGCGCGACCTGAAATGGAAAACCTAAACACACATACGCACGAAATTTCCAAAAAAGCCAAAGTCAGTATGAAAGGTTTAAGCCGTTCTAGTTTACATGCCAAACTCATGGCATTGGATGAAAAACAGGTATTTATTGGTTCGTTTAATTTTGACCCACGCTCGGCATATTTAAATACTGAAATTGGGGTGATTTTAAACAGTCCGCCATTGGCTCGCGCAGTTCACCACACCATGGATGTCAATTTGTCCAAATATGCTTATAAACTGGTTTTGGATGCACAGCAAAACATTCAATGGCACATGAAAAATCCACAAGGCGAAACTCAAATTCTGAAAAAAGAACCAGGGATGAAATGGTATCAACGTGCGGCAATGAAAATTACCTCATGGCTGCCAATTGAAGGCTTTATGTAGCAACATAATATTGAAGCTGTTGGATGATGACCATTATTCTTAAAAAAATGTGATGTGCTTAGGCTATCTTTAACATGAAGATGCGCCTAAGCATGTTTTATGATGTCAGCACTTGTGGTTTTAATACCTGACGATGCAACTCAGCCAAACCTTCTGTCATGCGTTCCTGTACCACAGCAGTTAAAGATTCAATATCGTGCCCTTCTACCACAATTGCAGGTAACGCCATTAAATGCGCTGTCACTTTCGGCATTTCCAAAACATCTTTCACATGATCAACAAAGGTCATGTCATTAATAAACGGCGCAACAGTATCTAACTCACCTTGCTGATTCACATAACAAATCAGACAAATTTGCACAGGTCGTTTGGCTTCAATTGCTGCCCCTAAAATACGACCATGCACTTTTTTAATTTTGCTTCCATCTGACGTGGTCGCTTCAGGAAAAAATAATACAGGAATATCTTGTTTTAAAAATTGCGTGATTTGTTCACGAATTTTGACTGAATCGCCAGAGCCACGCTTAATAAATAGCGTCCCCCCACCTTTGGCTAACTTACCCAATAACGGCCATTTTTCAATTTCAGCTTTGGCCAGAAAAAATACCCGCGCACTAGAACCCAATACCGCTACATCTAACCACGAAATATGATTACTGACCCATAGCGCAGGGTCATGCGGAATTTCACCATGAATTTGCACTTCAATATTAAAAACTTTGCACAATTGACGGCAAAAATATTGCACATAGCGCGTATTGTTCGGGTTGTTGGTGTCTTTATACAATTGATGACGATAGACCAAATAAAACCCTTCACCAATCGCGCCAGCCGTTGCCAGAACTTTTTTGCTATACAAAGCAAGCTTTGCAAAACCATGAATTGGAGATGTGTGAGTTTCAACAGCTGGGTTCATAGGGTCATCACTAATTGTTAAACGCAAAACAACGTATAAAGGTCTATATTTTGCTCATTCTATACTGTTCAATCTGAACTTGCATTGATAATAAAAACCGAAACCTGCATGCAAACATGCGACTTTTGGCAAAATCTAAATAGATAAATTCTATATTGGGGTCATCCTTATAATTGAGTTTACATACGTTGATATAGCATCAAATCAGGGCGCAGGAAAAATCCAATCATCTATTTCCCTGCACAAACATTTTTTCTACTAGAATATAGCTTTAGCATGGAGATTGCGCTGAGTGGAAAATTTTGTGCCACATCAAGATGGCGAGCGTGTTGTACTGGTCAGTGTCGCTGTCCAAATTTTAGAAGACCTAGATACCGAAGAATTTCAGCTCTTGGCTGAATCTGCGGGTGCAGAAGTTTTACAACACGTCCACACTCAACGTAGTAAACCCGATGCCAAACTCTTTATTGGCTCAGGCAAAGCCGAAGAAATTGCCGCATTGGTCAAAGAACACGACGCCAATTTGGTCATTTTTGATCATGCACTCAGTCCTGCACAGGCACGTAATTTAGAAAAAGTGATGCAATGCCGTGTGGTTGACCGTACCGAACTCATTTTAGATATTTTTGCTCAACGCGCCCGCACTTACGAAGGTAAATTACAGGTCGAATTGGCACAATTACAACATTTATCTTCACGTTTGGTGCGTAGTCGCAGCAACTTAGACAGTCAAAAAGGTGGTATCGGCTTACGTGGTCCTGGGGAAACCTTGCTTGAAACTGACCGACGCTTATTGCGTATTCGCATGGGACAACTAAAAACCAAACTCGATAAAGTCCGTCAAACCCGTGCACAAGGTCGTGTGGCTCGGCAAAAAGCCGCCATTCCTACCGTTTCATTGGTCGGTTATACCAACGCAGGCAAATCGACCTTATTTAATATTTTGGCGCAAAGTGATGTCTATGCTGCTGACCAACTGTTTGCTACGCTTGACCCTACTTTACGGCGTTTAGAATGGGATGGCATCGGACGTCTGGTATTGGCAGACACCGTTGGCTTTGTAAGAAACCTATCTCACTCTTTGGTGGAATCTTTTAAAGCAACTTTGGAAGAAACCTTAGAAGCCAGTTTATTGCTGCATGTGATTGATTCAAGCAACCCCGATGTGTTGGAACAAATTGAAGCAGTCGAAGGTGTGCTAAAAGAAATTGGCGCAGATGTACCTATTTTGCGGGTTTACAATAAAATTGATGTCTCAGGCGAAACAGCCAAAATTATCTATGAAAAACCGCATCAACCTGACCGTGTCTATGTATCGGCACATTCAGGGCAAGGTTTAGACTTGTTAAAACAAGCCGTACATGAATGTTTGATGGGGCAAATTCAAAAGTTTGATCTTAAATTACAACCTGCTTATGGCAAACTGCGCAATCAACTGTATGCGCTCAATGTCATTCAGGCAGAACAGTACGATGATGAAGGTCAATTACATCTACAAGTCAGCATGGCACCACATAAACTGGAACAACTGATTAAACAGGCACATTTACCGATAGACGAAATTTTAGGTGCACAGGCAGAACAATTTAAACGTCCGCTTGAAGCATTTGAAATTGACGATCAGATCGGTTAAAACGTGATAAGTAAAATTTTAATGAAAGATCAAAAATGAGCAGGATAAAACATATCGATTGGCCAGCATGGATCGGCACACTCCTTTTGATTATTGTGTTTCGTGAAGCCTCTGTATGGATCATGACCCAATTTAATCACCCAGAATTAGGCAATTTAGTCGGTTTGCTCAGCCTGCTGGCGGTATTATTTACATGGCGCAAACTCAGTAAAATTCCTGCTCGTCTGGTCGATACCAACAACAAAATCATGAAAGAAAGTGCCTTTGCCTTTTTACCCATCAGCGCGGGTTCATTAATTATGCTCACGCACATGGGCAAACAAATTCCAATCTTCTTAATTGTGTTGTTTATCAGTACGCTGATCCCGCTTTGGCTGTATGCCAAAATGGCAAAACGCTGGCTTTAGGAGATTAAAATGCTGTCAATTCTATATGGTTTTTTAATCACTCTCGTTGCATATTTACTGGCAAAACCTTGCAACCAAAAAGTCCCGCAAATCCCTGTGATTGTCTTTGGCATGTGTTTTGTGTTGCTACTGTTGTATTTTTTCGGGATTCCATACGAAACTTACGTCGCACAAACCAACCCTTTGTTTAATCAATTATTGGGCTATGTGACAGTTGCACTCGCCATTCCTCTAGCAGCCATGCGTTATGACGATTTACCCCTCAAAGCGATTTTAGGTATTTTGTTCTTTGCCAGTCTTAGTGCTGTGGCGCTGCCGATGGGGCTTGCTTATGCGCTACATATGTCCAGTGCCGATATTATGGCATTTGCCACCCGTGCAGTGACCACGCCGATTGCGATTAATATCGCAACCTTATTAGAAGCACCGATTCAATTGGCAGTATTAATTGTAATTTTATCAGGTGTCGTGGGTGCTGCTTTTTCACCACTTATTTTAAGGCATATCAATGATGAACGTGCTTCAGGTTTGGCACTTGGCTTAGCTGCACATGCCATTGGTACTGCTCAAGCATGGCAACGTGGCAGTGTTGCAGGACGTTATGCTGCCTTTGGCATGGCAGTCAATGCAGTCTTTACCGCAGTTTGGCTGCCAACATTTATACTGTATTTACAAAGAATGTGACTGAGCAATCACTTTTAAAGATTGTGACCATTTCACTTTCTTTTTATTATGAAATATCCAGTTTGCGAAATGAAGGAACGCAGATTCAAATCTCAAGTGCAACACATTTGTAGTTAGTTGAAAAAGTTAGGTGTATTCATAGAATCATTAGACTTTTTCAACCCGCAATTGGAAAGCACACGATGAAGAAATACACCCAACTTT
>NZ_JAYFSK010000007.1:0-76386 GCF_041464035.1 Acinetobacter sp. AL9
TCAACAATACAAAAAATTTCTGTAAAATCGTACATGGTAGTTAGAGCCTTTGGGTTGTGTCGTAACTTTCTAAATGGCTCTAACTACCTTTTTTTCAAGGGCTTTTCTTATCCGTAATTCGGGTTAAATTAGCAGATTCAAACTTTTTACGATGAATTTTAAAAAATGGAAATCTTAAGATTCAGCTCATCTTGCTTTGTTTTAATCACCATAACGAAATGAGCAACACAAAAAGGGGAAGCAATGAAATTTACAATGAAAGCAATGTTGATGGCAGGTTTAATGGCAATGGCTTCAATCACCATGGCAAACGACAGCATTAACACCCAAGCACTACATCAAAATGTAACTGTAAAACAAGCTTTAAGCCTGAAAGATGACAGCAAAGTGCAGTTAAAAGGTTATGTGGTGAAATCTATTGGTGATGAAAAATATCAGTTCCGTGATAACACAGGCACTATTACGGTCGATATTGATGATGACTTATGGAATGGCAAAGCAGTTTCTGCCAAAACGCCTGTTACCTTAATTGGTGAAGTGGATATTGATCACAAGCCTGCAAAACGTATTGAAATAGATGTCGATCAGGTTCGTTTCTAACATTCAATGCGTGCGCATGATTTACTTCAAGCAGCATTCATCACTGAAAAACCACATACCTCACAGGAGGGATGTGGTTTTATAATTCTTAGATTCTTAATTGAAGTACATCAAAAATAACAGAGGATGGCATGCGACTACTCTTGGCTGAAGATGATGTATCACAAGCAGAAAGTATTAAAACCTGGCTGGAAATGGATGGTTATAATGTCGATTGGGTCGAGCGTGGCGATCACGCCATTTTAGCCATTCAGCAGCATCATTATGATTGTGTGTTGTTAGACCGTGGGTTGCCTAAAAATAGCGGTGATGAAATTCTGCACGCTTTACGACAGCAGCAACAGGATACTCCTGTTATTTTCATTACTGCGCGCGATAGTATTCAAGATCGGGTACAGGGACTTGATTTGGGCGCCAATGATTATTTGGTTAAACCGTTTAGCCTTGAAGAACTCTCGGCGCGGGTACGCAGTCAGTTACGCAATGCGCAAAGTCATCCGACACAGCAGCTTGAATTTGCCAACTTGGTTTTAGACACGCAAAGCAAACAAGTGAAAGTGGATGATCAACAGGTCAATTTAACGGCTAAGGAATTCCAGATTTTACATAAACTGATGCAAAACCCGCAGCATGTGGTGACTCGTGAACAGCTCGAAGAGTCTTTATATGCATGGGGCGATGAAATTGAAAGTAATGCGATTGAAGTATTTATTTATCAATTACGCAAAAAAATTGGCAGTAGCCGCATTAAAACCATCCGAGGTTTAGGCTATCGTATGCAGCAAGATAACTAATTCAGTTTGATCTCCGCATGTCTAAACAGGTCATTTCTTTACAATCCAAACTGGTTAAAAGCTCCGTTTTAAGCTCGGTCTTGGCGGGTGGACTCGCCCTGATTTTATTATTGGCGGTTGCCAGTTACCAAACCATGCAAGTCCATGACGAGATTATGGATGAAATAGCCGATATGTTGCTGCGAGCAGACTTGCGTGACCATGCAGGCAATCAGGTCGATGAGTTGAGCGAGCAATTTCATATTGCCTATCAATTGGGTTTGGATGATCTGATTCTGACCACCTCTGAAGATGAACATGACATTTCTCAGCTTCACTTGTCTCAGCTTGCCGTGGTATCTGAGCATGGTTTTTCATTTCACTGGCAAGATGGACAAATTTGGCGCAGCTATGTGGCAGAGGAAGATGGCTTGCATGTGATTGTCGCGCAGCCGCTTAAATATCGCTTCAAGGAAATTGCTGCAACCAGTTTAGGTTATGCCGCTATTTTATTGCTGTTGTGGTTGCTGCAATGGGCCATTGTGCATTTTATGATTGGTCGTCAATTTAAGCGGATTCAGCAACTCTCCCAACAAATTGCAGAAAAAAATCAACATGATTTGACGCCAATTATCCCCACACAACCTGAATTGAAAGAACTGCAACCCATGCTGCAGCAATTGAATAAATTGTTGGGGCGAGTAGAGCAGTCTTTAATTGCAGAACAGCGATTTACAGCAGATGCTTCGCATGAGTTACGCTCTCCTTTATCTGCCATTCAATTGCGTTTGCAGGTGCTAAAACGTAAATACCAACAACAACCTGAGTTGGCACAAGATTTAGAGCAAATTCAGCGTGATGTCAGTCGTGGTACACAAGTATTGGAAAATTTGCTGTTATTGGCACGTTTAGACCCGACAGATGCGGCATCGTTAAATAAAAGTGCGGTATCTATAGCAGACTTGGTGCAGGAAGTTTTACAAAGTCTGACGCCGTTTATTCAGGAAAAAGCCATTCAGATTCAGTCAGATATTCAACCGATACAAGTGCAAGGCAATCCTGAATTGCTATTTAGCTGCCTGCGCAACTTGATTGACAACGCAGTGCGTTATGCAGCACCTCAAGGACGTATTTGGATTGAAGCGAAACCGCATGAATTGATGCAGGAAATTTGCATCGCCGACAATGGTCATGCAGTGACTGATGACGTTTTGGCACGTTTGGGCGAACGCTTTTACCGTGCTTTAGGCAGTAAAACTCAAGGTTCTGGTTTAGGACTGTCGATTTGTAAGAAAATTATAGAGTTGCATGCAGGAAAAATTGAATTTTCACGTGCTGAACAAGGTGGTTTAAAAGTGCGTATTTTGTTGCCTAAAGCCCAGTTGTAAATATGATTGGTTTTAGGAAGCAAGTTAAAATTAGACAAGTCAGAACTTAAAAGCAGTATGCGCTGATTCATACTGCTGTTTCCACGTTTATTATTGTGTTGATTATTTTAATTATTTTGTGAGAATAAGACGATTGTTACGGGTTAAGCGTAAACGATATTCTTCGCCTGCATGCAAAATACGAATTTCGCGTCCTAGCGCAAACAAGTTATTTGAATGTAACATAGGTAGGGCATGCTGAGTGTCTGAATGACGTGAAAATAAATTAAATGGGGCGTTCATTTTGAGTTACTCCGTGGTGTGTAAGAATTGTTTTAAATGATAATCATTATCATATAAGCCTGTCAACGGATTATTTTTGATTTTATAAAAGTCTACAATTTGCAGTTAAACGTACATTGCAGAAAAGGAAACGGGTTCATGTCCAAGCCAAATATTCATGTGGCAATTGCGCTGTTATTTCATCAAAACAAAGTGTTAGTGGGTTGGCGCGAAGCCAAACAACATCAGGGCAATAAACACGAGTTTCCTGGTGGAAAAGTGGAAGCAGGCGAAACTCCTGTAGATGCTTGCCGCCGTGAAGTGTTTGAAGAAGTTGGTGTTGGCATACAGCATTGGCATGCTTTTGATATTATTTGCCATGAATATGATGATGTGATTGTCAATCTGCATATTTTTCAGGCTGCTGTACCCGCAGCTTTATTAAAAGATATTCAAGTGCCTTGGACATGGTTTAGCCGTCCGCAACTTTTAGAGCTGAATTTTCCACAAGCCAATCGTGCAATTGTGCAACGACTAGTGTGGCAACAGGCAATTAAAGTCAGTGAAGATTTAAAACATTTAGCAAATTTGCCTAAGCAAAAACTGCTGTATTGGCGGGTTGAACCCAATGCTGCATGCAAGGTCGAATTGTCAGAATATTGCATTGAGCAACTGGGGCAAGTGATTGTCAATTTGGAATTGTGGAAGCAATTAAATACGATTCAGCAACACGCCATTGCAGCAATTCATTTAAAACAATCGCAACTGATGCAATTACAAAAGGGCGATTTAAAAGTTGGGCAGCGTTATATTGCAGCGTGTCATGATATTGTTTCGGCACAACATGCACAGCAAATTGGTTGTGAAGCAATTTTACTCAGTCCTGTTTTAGTAACCACCACGCATCATGATGCCACACCTTTAGGATGGGAAAAATTCCAGCAGATCGCTGAATTTGTCGATATTCCTGTTTTTGCTTTGGGTGGCTTAACTCAAGATGATTTAACTACCGCAGAGCAGCATCATGCCTATGGCATTGCAGGTGTACGTTTTATTTGATTTTTTCTAGTTTGCGCAAATAAAAAAATCGCTGATGTAATCACACTCAGCGATTTTTAGTTTATTAAATTATCGTCCTTACAAATCTTTCAAAGCTTGTTGGGCTTGCGCAAGGCTTTTGGCATTATTTTGTTGCTGTGCTGCTTTTTGAATGACTAGCCATAATTGACGTTTCATAGCATCGCTTTGTGCATAGCTTAAACCACGACGTGCCAAGGCTTCTGCATTAGCGGGTTGCTTCTTTTGGTTGGCAATTAAAGCCAAATATAAATAGGTTTCAGCCGCTTGCGGGGCAAGTCGCTGCGCTTGCAAAGCTGCTGTTTCGGCCTGATTGAATTGACCTTGTTTATAAGCGGTCTGGGTTTGCTGCATCAACTTTTGAAAAGCAGGCAAACTACGACCATCCTCTAATTTTTGTTGCACGGTTTGTTGTGGCACCACCACTTGCAACGATTGACGCTTAATTTCTTCACGTTCATAAGGACGAATCACCACACCTTCTGGTGTCGTCACAGTTTTAGGTTTTTCAGGCACAGGCTGAGGAGCAGGCGGTTCAGGTAAACTCTGGCAAGCTACAATCGTTGCCATCGCACCCATAGCGAATGTGGTGAAAAAAACTTGTCTTAAACGTGATAATTTCATAAGCGTAACTGACCGATATCCTCAAGTTTAATTGATATAACTGCCACTTGAGATGACACGACCATCGGTATTGTCATCTGTTACGGGTTCAGTTTCACGGATATAATTTTCGATACTGTCACTGGTTTCAGGAGCTGTTTGCTGAGTTTCAGTATCGGGTTGGTAAACGGGTTCAACTTGATAGTGTGAAAAACCACATGCGGTTGCCTGACGCGGTACATTATTACGATTCACTGGAATATACATCGCACCTTCACAGCCTTGTGCAGATAAATGCCCAGAACTGCGGTCAATCCAATGCCATTGAATTTGTTCGGTCTGACGTAAGTTGACAGGTTTTTGACGCAATTGCTGCATCACATTACTCCAGACAGGCAAAGCACCAGACGAGCCTGTTAAGCCTGTGACTTTGTTATCATCCAAACCAAGCCATACAACGGCTAAATAATTGCCTGAATAGCCCGCAAACCATGAATCACGAGTATCATTGGTTGTACCTGATTTACCTGCCAATTTTAAATCTGTCGATAAGCTATTGTAAGCTGAACGACCTGTACCAGAACTCATCACTTGCTGTAAGCCATAATTCAAAATATAGGCGGCAGAAGGATCAATAGTTTGTTGTACGGTTAAACCATAACGATCCAGTAAACGTCCATTGGCATCGACTACGGTGCGAATCGCTTTGGTCGGATATTTAAAACCACCTGTGGCAAAGTTACCGTAAATGTCCATCACTTGCATTGGTGATAAATCTACCGCACCCAAGAAAATAGATGGATATTGCGGAACCGCATCACTTGGTACACCAAATTTAATGAGGTGATTACGGAAGGTAGATAATCCAAACTCCTGTCCCAAACGAACTGCAGATAGGTTATAAGACTGAGATAGGGCTTGTGACATAGACACAATCCCATGATCGCTGCCGCTATAATTACGTGGTGTCCAAGATTTACCATCAATTGGGATGCTGATTTGGCTGTCTTCTACAGGACTTGCCCAATTATAACGACCAGACTCAATTGCACTTAAATAAATAATTGGTTTGAGCAGTGAGCCAACTTGACGTTTGGCATCCAAGGCACGGTTAAAACCCGTAAAATCTTGCGTAGAACCTACCGCTGCCACTAACTCGCCATTTTCAGGATGAGAAATTAGCACCGCGCCTTGTAATTCTTTTAAACGCTTTGGATTGGCTTTGCTTAAACGCTCAACCGATGCTTTAAAAGCATTTTGTACGTTGGTTTGTGCAATCGGATCAAGCGTCGTGAAGATACGCAAACCCTGATTGGTCAAATCTCCTTCTTGATATTCAGTACGTAATTGACGGCGGACAATATCTAAAAAGTCAGGGAAACGGGCAGGGCCAATGGTCGGTTTTGTAATGACATTTAAGGGACGCGCAGTTTCTTTTTCATATTGTTCTTGGTTTAAATAACCCATCACCAACATATTGTTTAGTACAATGTCACGACGTTTTTTGGCAGCTTCAGGGTTGCGCCAAGGATTATATAATGATGGACCTTGTACCAAACCGACCAAAAAGGCTTGTTGTGAAATGTTTAGCTCACGCAATGGCATACCAAAATAAAACTGTGAAGCCAGACCATAACCATTAATAGAATAGTTACCATTTTGACCTAAATTCACTTCATTTAAATAGGCTTCTAAAATTTCATCTTTGCTGTAATGCAACTCAATCAGCATAGCCATGAGTGCTTCATTGGCTTTACGTTTTAAAGTGCGCTCTGGGCTTAAATAAAAGTTTTTCACCAATTGCTGCGTAAGGGTAGAACCACCCTGACGTTTGCCACCCGTGACGTTGCTGACAATGGCACGTGCAGTACCACGAATTGAAACGCCGTGGTGTTGATAGAAATTACGATCTTCGGTGGCAATAAGAGCTTCAATGAGTGGTTTAGGCACTTTATTCAGTTTAATCAGCACTCGATCTTCATTGTGCTGCGGATAGATTCCGCCAATCAACATCGGTTCTAAACGTGCAATGCCTGTATTAGAAGGCTTGGTGGCACTCACCTCACTAATTTGATTATTGGCAAAGCTGACTTTTAAAACCTGTTCAGGTTCAACACTATCGCCAAAGTCAAAACCACGGGTATGCACAAATAAAGTATTACCATCGCTGACATAACTGCCTGATTTAGCATAATTATCTGTATTTTTATAGCCAAGCAGTTTCAGTTCTTGAGTAAAGTCGGTCTGGCTGACAGGTGCATTGCTATACACTTCTAACGGGCGTGCAAAAACCTTGGCTGGAATATCCCAACGCTGTCCTTCAAATTTGTCTCTGACAATATTATCCAGACGAATCAAGTAGATACTAAATGCAATAAATCCACCAATAACGATGATGCAAAATAGTAATGCAATTATGCCTATGCCACGCTCAGACTTCATAAATCGCGATAAGATCCTGATAAATTTTGCTAATCATGCGAAGCTTTTACTGAATTTGCAATAATTAATCTGTGACTGAAGGGAAAATATCGTCATAAAATTGAGCAGAAATGTAGTTTTAAAGTTTTTTTAAATCAACTAGGTTAGTGCTATGATAGGCGTCGAATCGTAGCGGAGCGATATCGCAGGTGCAAATTTCACATAAGAACTTTCGGAACATTGGACTGATTGGCCGTCCAGACAAATATTCTGTCGTAGAAACATTATGTCTGATTCACGACCATATTTTAGGATTGGGTTTGCATCCCGTTTTTGATTCTGACACTGCTCAACTTGTACCTTATAACAACACCCAAACAGTCAGCCGTGCTTTATTAGGCGAAGTGGTCGATTTGGTGATTGTGGTGGGGGGGGATGGTTCATTGCTGCACGCAGCGCGCGCTTTGGTTAAATACAATACCCCTGTAATTGGTGTGAACCGTGGGCGTTTAGGCTTTTTAACCGATATTAAACCGACAGAAGTAATCTTTAAACTCGATCAGGTTTTGCAAGGACATTTTCAGTCAGACCGTCGTTTTTTATTGGAAATGGAAGTGCGCTCTAAAGGTGAAATCATTTATGAAGCGATTGCCTTAAATGATGTGGTGCTACATTCGGGTAAGTCGGTTCACATGATTGACTTTGAACTGAATATTGATGGGCAATATGTCTATCGTCAGCACAGTGATGGTTTAATCGTTTCGACCCCAACAGGTTCAACGGCTTATGCTTTGTCGGGTGGTGGCCCAATTGTACATCCGAGCATGGATGCAATTGCATTGGTGCCTATGCATCCACATACCTTGTCTTCACGCCCAATTGTGGTGGGTGGACACAGCGAAATTAAAATCAATATTCGTGAAAACCGTGTGTTGCCGATGGTTAGTGCTGACGGTCAACATAGTGTTTCATTAAATGTCGGAGATAGTTTGCATATCCGCAAACATCCTTATAAATTAAATTTATTACATCCACCAGGTTATGACTTCTATATGGCATGTCGTACCAAATTAGGGTGGAATCAAGATTTTGAATCAATGCAACAGCAGGATGAATGATGAATATTGAACAAATGCTTGCCGTACTCGATCCTGAAATTGTTGGACGTTTAAAAACGGCAATTGAAATTGGCAAGTGGCCAAACGGTGTTGCGCTGACCCAAGAGCAACGTCAAATTTGTATGCAAGCAGTGTATGCGTGGGAAATGAAAAACCTGCCTGAAACTGAGCGTAGTGGCTATATTGACCGTGGCACTAAAGAAGAAGGCGAGCAGTGTGATGACGATCATCACAAGCATGAAGAATTTAAACCAATTCGTTTTGTTTAATTGATGCAAAACTGCTTTCATGAAAATTGAAAGATGAAAAAGACACCTGAGATGGGTGTCTTTTTTTGTATCTTCAATGACGTTTTAGTTGTGACGATTTTGCCAAAGCTGCTGTGCGTTTTGCATCGCTACAGCATAATCATCACAAACGCCCATGGTATATAAAGCGATACCTATGGTTTCGGTAATGGCGACTTCACCATACTCATGAGTTTGCTGATCTAGCCAGACGGCTTTAAATATTGCCAAATCCAGTTCTTCTTCTATAGGGCTGCGGTTATCGGTCAGTTTAGGCAGTTCGTGTTCATATAAAGCGCCATTTTTGATGCCACAAATTAAAGTTTTGGCATCGGGGTTGCGTTCAAACTCGCCACCTTCGCCTTTAATCACTGCACTGTTTTGATAACCCAGCTGAAATGCGGCTTGTTGATGTGAACTGCGATAGGCAGGGTGAAAAATCGCCTGCATGGTGGCTTTGGCATTAAAAGGGTTGATTAAACGGGCAAGGGTATGAATGGGTGAACGTAAACCCATCACATTGCGTAAATTAATCAACTCACTCAAAATCGGTGAAATAACATCCAATGGTAAGTAAGCAAAATTACGCTGTGCCAATTGCTGTTCAACGTCTAGGTCATTTTGGCAAATTGGATAATCTAAATATTGCAGTGCTTGTTCGGTATATAAACGGTTGATGGTATGCCCACAAGCACCATGCATCACCACTTTATAGTTATGTTTTGCTAAAGTCAGCGCTGCCAATAAAAACCACGGATAATGTCTGCGTTTACCTGCATAAGATGACCAGTCTAAATCGACCTGAAGCGGTTTAAATTGCAGTTGATCACGGGTAGCTTGTACAAAACCTGCCAACTCCTCTACAGATTCTTCCTTCACACGCAGCAACATTAAAAAAGCACCCAATTGCACATCCAACACTTCATTGCGCAAAATCATAGAAAAAGCTTGATAGGCCTCGTCATAGGTCAGTGAACGTGCGCCTGTTTTGCCTTTGCCAATAATTCGAATAAATTGTGCGAATGGATGTTCTGCATCTTTATAAATATTTCTTTTATTGGGGTTTGTATTTGGCATAAGCGAGTTCACACACATCTTTAGTTAGTATACTAGTGTATAAACTTCGGCAACAGTTTGCAGCACTATTCACAGCTTCAGCTTGTACGAGCTGCCACAAGTTTCATTGCATATCTGAAATGACGACTAAAGTTTGACTGTAAAGTAAGACAATCTGTAGGGATAACACATGACAGCCTGTATAAAAATGCATAGCATGGATACTGTTGAAAACAACAATTGAAAAATAAAGGATTGGATATGCTGGCTTATGATGCTGATTTAGAATTATTTAGAGATAACTTTCGACGTTTTATGCAGGAGCATATTGCACCGCATTATGCTGCGTGGGAACGTGAGGGCATCATGCCGCGCAGTGTGTGGAATCTGTTAGGTGAAAATGGCTTTTTGTGTATTGATGTGCCTGAAGAATATGGCGGCTATGGTGTTCCAACGCATTATTCCCTAATGTTGGTCGAAGAATCGGCACGTGCAGGTTATAGCGCACTTTCTACAGGTATTTCCTGTCACTCTGAAATCGCTGCGCCGTACATTTTGCATATTGGTACAGAAGAACAAAAACAATACTGGCTGCCTAAAATGGTGTCGGGTGAAGTGGTTGGTGCAATTGGCATGACCGAGCCAGGTGCGGGTTCAGACTTACAAGCCATGCGTACCAACGCCATTTTGCAAGATGATCATTATGTACTGAATGGTTCTAAAACCTTTATTTCTAACGGTCAGCATGCAGACTTAGTGGTTTTGGCAGTAAAAACAGATCCGCAAGCACGTGCCAAAGGCGTGTCGCTCATGTTGGTCGATACTCATTTAGAAGGCTTTAAAAAAGGCACCAATTTGGAAAAAATTGGTTTGCATTCACAAGACACGTCAGAGCTATTCTTTGACAATGTCAAAGTGCCGAAAAATCAATTGTTAGGACAGGCAGGGCATGGTTTTACCTATTTAATGCAAGAATTGCCACGTGAACGTACTGCGATTGCAGCTACTGCATTGGGTGCTATTCGAGGTTCAATTGATGTGACCACACAATATGTGCAAGAGCGTCAGGCGTTTGGACAAGCCATTGGTCAGTTCCAGAATACCCGTTTTGTTTTGGCACAGGCTAAAATTGATGAATTGGCAACCGCTGCTTTTTATAATCAAAACGTCGAATTGTATATGCAGGGCAAACTGGACGTCGAAACTGCAGCCGCTTTAAAAAGCTTTGCGACAGATATGCAAATGAAAATTGCCGATCAATTGCTGCAACTGTTTGGCGGTTATGGCTATATGACGGAATACCCGATTTCTCGTTTCTTTGTCGATGCGCGAATCCAGCGAATTTACGGTGGAACCAATGAAATTATGAAAGAAATTGTCGCGCGTGGTTTATTGGGGCGTTAAAACAATGCCTAAAAGTCCAATTGAATAAAGATCAAGGATCATCTCCAGAGTCAGCCCAGTGCTGGCTCTTTTTTTATGAATTTGATCAGACTTAAAAGCAATGAGCTGATTGATAATTACACTTAAAAATAAAATTACACCGCTTAGAATTAGAGATGCAAAAAAGAAAAGCATAGTTGCCCAGTTTTAAGCGGTACGTTGTGCAAAGTTGCGGCTTAAATGTATAGATTGGTGATGCTTTGATCAACTGTATGTTTTTAAATCTGAAACACTGAAAGTTGTATTGCGCAACATTTGAAAGCTAACTATTGTTATACTATTTGCAAAATGTTTATGAAGGGCGACATAACAATGATCCAAGACGATCAGAACACAACGACTTCTCTTGATCTTGCTAAAATCCGTGAAGATATTGACTCTGTAGATCAACAGATTCAGCAGCTGATTAACCGTCGAGCACGACTTGCTGAAGCGGTGGCGAAAGCAAAATTTGCAGCAGAAGAGAACCCGTTGTTTTACCGTCCTGAACGTGAAGCGCAAGTTTTACGTAATGTTATGGAGCGCAACGAAGGGCCGTTGTCTGATGTGACCATGGCACGTTTATTCCGTGAAATTATGTCGGCATGTTTGGCACTTGAAGCGCCACAAAGTATTGCGTTTTTAGGGCCAATTGGTACTTATACGCATTCCGCAGTACTTAAACATTTTGGTCAAGACGCGATTGTGCGTCCTTTGCCTACTATTGATGAAGTCTTCCGTGAAGTGGAAGCAGGTAGTGCGCACTATGGTTTAGTGCCTGTCGAAAACTCATCTGAAGGTGTGGTGAACCATACTTTAGACTGTTTTAAATCATCGCCATTAAATGTGATTGGTGAAGTGGAATTGCGTATTCATCACCAATTCCTTGTGTCAGAAAACACTCGTAAAGACAGCATTAAACAAATTTATGCGCATCAGCAAACTTTGGCACAATGCCGTAAATGGTTAGATGTGCATTATCCGGGTGTAGAACGTGTGGCACTCAGCTCCAATGCAGAAGCAGCGCGCCGTATTCGTAATGAATGGCATTCTGCTGCAATTGCTTCTGAAATTGCGGCCAATATTTACGAACTCGAAATTTTACATAGCAATATTGAAGATAACCCAGAAAATACCACACGTTTCTTGGTGATTGGTCGTGAGAAAGTTCCACCAAGTGGCAATGATAAAACTTCATTGTTGGTGTCTGCACATGACCGCGCAGGGGCATTGCTTGAGATTCTTGCACCATTTGCGAAGCACAATATTAGCTTGACCAGTATTGAAACACGTCCTGCCTTGCCTGAAAAATGGGCCTATGTATTCTTCATTGACCTAGAAGGGCATGTCGAGCAAGACAATGTACGTGCAGCGATTGAAGAAATCCGTCCATTGGTGAAAGAAATTCGTGTCTTGGGTTCTTATCCTGCTGCCGTGTTATAACCGTATTTAATTTAGTGGTGTGCATGTTTGTCATGCGCGCCACATTCACCACCTAGTCAACTGGAAGTGTAAAATGTCGTTTGTCCCAGCCAATGAAGGCATCTCGAAGTTAAAGCCTTATCAACCAGGTAAACCAATCAGTGAACTTGAGCGTGAGTTGGGGATTACAGATATCGTCAAACTTGCTTCAAATGAAAACCCATTGGGCTGTTCAGACAAAGTCAAAGAAGCCGTTGCAGCAGAAATTGCTGAAATTGGTCGCTATCCAGATGGTGGTGGTTTTATTTTAAAAGACCAAATTCAAAAACAATTTGGCTTTGCGCATGACCGTATTACTTTGGGTAATGGTTCAAACGATTTGCTAGAAATGTTTGCTCGCGCATTCGTTTCAGATCAAGATTCAGTGTTGTACAGCCAACATGCCTTTGCAGTATATGCTTTGGTAACGCAAGCGATTAATGCTCAAGCGATTGAAGTGCCTGCCAAAGGTTTTTCACATGACTTGGATGCTATGGCGGCAGCAATTCAAGACAACACCAAGTTAATCTTTATTGCCAACCCAAATAACCCAACAGGCACATGGTTTGAAGAGGCTGAATTTGAAGCCTTTATGCAAAAAGTTCCTGCACGGGTGATTGTGGTATTAGATGAAGCCTATGTGGAATATTTTCCAGAGAACTTCAATAGCCTTA
Organism: Acinetobacter sp. AL9; assembly: GCF_041464035.1. Lineage (NCBI taxonomy): Bacteria > Pseudomonadati > Pseudomonadota > Gammaproteobacteria > Moraxellales > Moraxellaceae > Acinetobacter > Acinetobacter sp. AL9. Next base: position 13,142 of record NZ_JAYFSK010000007.1, read on the forward strand.
AATTCCTTGAGCAATATCCAAACTTAATCGTGAGCCGTACTTTATCTAAGTGCTATGGTTTGGCGGCGCTGCGCGTTGGTTTTGCTTTAGCTTCTGCAGAAGTGACCGATTATTTAAACCGTATTCGTCAACCATTTAACGTCAATCACTTGGCAATGGTGGCTGCGGTTGCGGCATTAAAAGACGAAGATTTTATCGAAAAATCACGTATTGCCAACAAAGCAGGCATGGCGCAATTGGAAGCAGGCTTTAAAGCATTGGGTCTGAATTATGTGCCTTCACGTGCTAACTTTATTTTGGTAGATGTAGAAGCCGATCCGGGTCAAACTTTTAATGCCTTATTGAAAGAAGGTGTAATTGTACGTCCTGTGGGTATTACGACCCATTTACGTGTTTCAATTGGCACAGAAGCAGAAAATGCCAAGTTCCTGCGTGCATTAGCCAAAGTATTGGGCAAGGAAGCGAAGGCATAAAACATGGCGCAACCATTGTTTGAAAAAGTTGCATTTATCGGACTCGGGCTAATAGGCTCGAGTTTGGCACGTGTAATGCTGGCAGAAAACTTAAGTCGGCATATTGTGGCATCGACCCGTTCTGAAAAAACGCTGCAAGATGCTTTGGAATTAGGATTAATTGAACAAGGCTTTAACAATCCTGTAGATGCGGTACAAGGCGCAGATTTAGTGGTGTTGGCGCTACCTGTGCAAGCCACAGAAAAAGTCTTGCGATTAATTCAGCCACATTTGGCAGATAATGTAATTCTGACCGATGTAGGCAGCACCAAAGGCAGTGTCGTGGCTGCAGCCAAAGCGGTTTTTGGAGAACATTTACCTGCAGGTTTTGTACCCGGGCATCCAATTGCTGGGGCAGAGCATACAGGCGTGCATGCAGGCAAGGTTGATTTATTTGCCAATCACAAAGTCATTTTGACACCATTGCCAAGCAGTGCGCCGTGGGCAGTCAATAAACTGATTCAAATGTGGGAAAGCGCCAAAGCCGAAGTAATTTGCATGGATGTGGAAAAACATGATGAGGTATTGGCGTATACCAGTCATCTTCCACATTTAATGGCCTTTAATTTGGTCGAACAATTGGCAAATCGGGAAGATAATTTAGACATTTTCCGCTATGCTGCAGGTGGCTTTCGTGACTTCTCACGTATTGCTGCCAGCGATCCACAAATGTGGCATGACATTTTCTTGGCCAATAAAACTGCATTGTTAAAAGCGGTGGATGGCTTTGAAAGTCAACTCGCGATTATTCGCCAACTGATTGAACAAGAAGACTCGCATGCTTTAATGGGCTTGCTTGGACATGCACAAGCGGCACGACAGCATTTTAATCATATGCTCGCCAAGAAACCTTTTATGGAGAACAATAACGTGACACAACAATTTACGATTTTGCCAGGTGCTAAGACTTTCCAAGGTAAATTTACCGTACCGGGTGACAAATCTGTGTCACATCGTTCAATTATGTTTGGTGCAATTGCCGAAGGCACTACGCATGTGACAGGTTTCCTTGAAGGTGAAGATGCATTGGCGACTTTGCAAGCATTTCGTGATATGGGTGTGAGCATTGAAGGCCCTAAAAATGGTGAAGTCACCATTCATGGCGTAGGCATGCAAGGTTTAAAAGCACCTGCAAGCGCAATTTATATGGGCAACTCAGGCACATCTATGCGTTTGTTGGCAGGCATGTTATCTGCACAGCAGTTTGATTCTGTTATGACAGGTGATGCGTCATTGACCAAGCGTCCAATGGAACGTATTGCTAAACCATTGCGTGAAATGGGTGCACAAATTCAAACGACGGGTGAACGTGGCACACCGCCAGTATCGATTACAGGTGCGCAAGCGCTGAAAGGTATTCACTATGATTTGCCAATGGCATCTGCACAGGTGAAATCAGGTATTTTATTGGCAGGGCTTTGGGCAGAAGGTGAAACTTCAGTGACTGAGCCTGAACCAACGCGTGACCATACCGAACGTATGTTACGTGCATTTGGTTATGAAGTGAAAACTGAAGGTAACCGTATTTCATTGCAAGGCGGCGGTAAATTGGTGGGTACAGATATTCAAGTACCTTCTGATATTTCATCTGCGGCATTCTTCATGGTGGGTGCAGCCATTACAGAAAATTCAGATGTAACCTTAGAAGCGGTGGGCATTAACCCAACCCGTACAGGTGTGATTGAAATTCTGAAACAAATGGGTGCAGACCTGAGCGTGGAAAATGAACGTATTGCAGGCGGTGAACCAATTGCAGATATTCGTATTCGTGGTTCACGTACTTTAAAAGGGATTCATGTTCCTGAAGATCAAGTGCCATTGGCGATTGATGAATTTCCTGCATTGTTCATTGCTGCAGCTTGTGCTGAAGGTCAAACTGTACTGACAGGTGCTGCAGAATTGCGCGTAAAAGAATCAGACCGTATTCAAGTGATGGCAGATGGTTTAAAAACCATGGGCATTGACTGCACACCCACTGACGATGGCATCATCATTCAGGGTAAAGGCAAAGCAGGCGACTGGTCAGCGATATTTACAGGCGGCGAGATTGAATCACATCATGACCATCGTATCGCCATGAGTTTCTCTATGGCAGGCTTGCGTACTTCTGGTGAAATTAAAATTGTAGGTACAGAAACAGTAGCAACAAGTTTCCCTACCTTTACTGAGCTTGCAGGTGTGGCAGGTCTGAATATTCAAGTGACAGAATAAGCCAAAACGATAGGGGCTGCGATGAAGAGTCGCAAAGCCTAGACTTTATGCTGAAACAGCCAAGCTTTTGCTTGGCTGTTTGCGTTTTATTGCTTATGCTAAACCCATACAAGAAAAAAGCCTTTGGGTTCGAGCATGCGCAAATTAAAATTTATGGCGAATTGTGAAAATAAACAAGAGTTACAAGATTGCACTCTGGCACAGAATTATGTGGCGAATTTACTTTCACAAAACTTATCTCATTATGGCTTTCAAACGTTGCCGCAGAGTGGTGCACAAGTCGCTGTAAGTGTAGATCAACATGCGCTGCCTTTGGCAGTAAACTGTCAAAGCCGTGGTGAAGATGGGCATCTTGTTTGTGAAATTACTTCATACCCAAATGAGGAACAAGACTGGCTAGAACGAATTACCGAGCAAAGTTTATTAAATCAATTGGCGCAAGCGGTAGAAAATACTCTGAAAGAAGACCAATCTTTTAGTGAGTTTGAATGGAAAGGTTAAACCAAGCTGCAAAGACGTTGGATGTTTAAAATTTATACTTGATTTTTAAATCAAAATTATTCATTTTTTAAATGATATGTCATCTAATTGACACATCCTAACCGTATATTGAGCAGCAAGAAAAATACAACATAACAACCTGATTTTAACCCGCTTAATTTGGGAGAGTTAAGTGAGTTTTTTATTGCCCAGAGAATAATAAAATTAAACATCGCCTAAGTTACAGAGACTTAAAAAATATTTATAAGAAAACTTTTTCCGATGCAGTTAAGCAAAAACACACATTGGAGTTTGCCTTGTGCTGCTGCTATAGTGAGCTCTGTATTTTTTATTTAGGTGGTTTATGCTCGCTTTAATTTCTCCAGCCAAGACTTTAGATTATGAAACTGCATTACCAAGCGATGAATATACTCAACCTAGATTACTTGAACATTCACAAGAGTTAATTGATGTAGCGCGTAAACTTTCTGCTACTGAACTTGCCAGTTTAATGAGTGTGAGTGAAAAAATTGCCACTTTAAATGTCGAGCGTTTTCGTGACTGGCAAGCAGAATTTGATCTTGCCAATGCGCGTCAGGCCATGTTTGCTTTTAAAGGTGATGTGTACACAGGCTTAGATGCTTATAGTTTGTCTGCTGCAGATATTGAGTTTGCTCAACAACACCTGCGTATGCTTTCTGGCTTATATGGCTTATTGCGTCCTTTAGATTTAATGATGCCGTATCGTTTGGAAATGGGCACTAAGTTGCATAATGCGCGCGGTGAAAATTTGTATCGTTTCTGGGGCGATATCATCACCAATTTAATTAACCAAGATTTAAAACATAACCAGTCGGCATTATTAGTTAATCTAGCTTCCGATGAATATTATAAGTCGGTGCAGGAAGCAAAAATTCAGGCTGAAATTATTAAACCTGTATTTTTAGATCAGAAAAATGGTAAATATAAAGTCATCAGTTTTTATGCCAAAAAAGCCCGTGGTTTGATGGCACGTTTTATCATCGAGAATAAATTAGAACGCGCAGAAGACTTAAAAGCATTCAATAGTGAAGGTTATTATTTCGATGCAGACAGTTCTTTAAAAGGCGAATTGGTCTTTAAACGTGACGAGCAAGCCGCCTAACTGTCGGTTTAATCGTTGAATCTCCCATCATGCTAACCTATGGCAGATGGGGGCGAGACTGACCAATCTCCTGTTTGTACTCTTAAAGCTGTTTAAAGGCTTCTATGGCACGTAATCGGCTAAGTTTTAAATCTACAATTGGATGCGGATAATCCAGTTTTAGATTTGGATTTTTCGCATATGGTTCATGAATATTTTTGGCATCTAAATGAGCCAGTTTAGGTAGCCATGTGCGAATATAATCACCATTGGGGTCAAACTTTTGTGATTGGCTCACTGGGTTGAAAATCCGAAAATAGGGCACCGCATCTGTACCAGTTGAGGCACACCATTGCCAGCCACCGTTATTGGCCGCCAAATCGCCATCAATTAAATGTTGCATAAACCACTGTTCACCCAAGCGCCAGTCAATCAATAAGTTTTTACACAGAAACATCGCGCAAATCATTCTGATTCGATTATGCATCCAGCCCGTTTGCAAAAGTTGTTGCATGCCTGCATCCACAATGGGGATGCCTGTTTTTCCTTGCTGCCATGCTGCTAAACCTGCAGGATCATTTCGCCACGCCACCTGTGCGGTCTGATCTTTAAAAGGGCGGTGCTTTGAAACTTTGGGATAATCAAACAAAATATGTTGATAAAACTCACGCCAAAGTAATTCATCTAACCAAGTTTGTTGTCCTGCATTTTCGAGATGAAAATGCCCTTGTGAATGCGCAAAAACCGCAGCCAGACATTGCCGAATGGAGAGAATGCCACAGTTTAAATACGCAGATAATTGGCTGGTACCAGACAACGCTGGAAAATCACGCTGTTGCTGATAATCTTGCATTTGTTCACGCGTAAAATCATTCAACAATTGCTGTGCATGTTGTTCCGTGACTGCCCATAAATTTTGTTGTGCCGTTGGAAGTGGGTCGAAACCTAAGTGTTCTAAACTTGGTACAGTAGAGAGATATTGTTCAGGAAGTTGAATCGACGTTTGAGCTTGTGGCAGAGGAAAGCAACGCGGAATACTGACACTCAACTGTTGATAGGCATACTTTTTAAATGCACTGAATACCTGATAAGGTTTCATGCTCTGATTGCGCACCGTACCCACAGGAAAAAGCGTACGGTCATGGCACAAAATCAAGTCCTGACCGTGTTGGTTCAAGGTTTGTTGAACTTCAAGATCACGTTTGAGTTCATTCACTCCTAATTCAATATTGGCATAAATATTTTGAATCGGATGTGAGTCTTTTAATGTTTGGCATAGTTGGAGCAGCATTTGTGCAATGTCAGTCCAAGATGGTGTAATTTGAACAATCAGTGGGATATTGAGTTGTGCGAGTTCTTCTTTTAGCGCATTTAATTGACGCAAATAAAAGTCAATTTTAATGGGCGCATCGTGATGCAAACGATATTGCTGAGGCGAAAGAATCACCACGCCAATACAAGCTCCTGCTTGGCTAGCATGCCAAAGCGCGGTGTGATCTGAAACTCTTAAATCTTGTCGGAACCAAACTAAATTATAGTTTTGCATGGGAAGAATGCTTGATGTGATCGCTAGAAGGTGACTTCATTATAAGCATGACTGGGTAAAATTGTCTTAAATGCGAAGGGTTTAATTGTCCAATAAAACGACAATGGCTGTGTTGATTTTTCCTGTAATAATCTTTCCGCAATAGTCTGCCTGAAAGGATCTTTCAGCCATGTGCTTATCCTAAATTTTAGAATGGCAAACAAAAAAGGCAAAGTAAAAATACTTTGCCTTTTGCTTCGATCAATACTGATCTTAGTGGTGATGACCACCCGCACCGTGTACGTGACCGTGATCTAATTCTTCTTGAGAAGCTTCACGGATTTCAATGATTTCAACTTCAAACGTTAAATCTTGACCAGCAAGTGGGAAGTTTGCATCAACAATTACGTTGTCGCCTTCAACTGCTTTTACAGTTACGATTTGAACGCCATCATCAGTTTGCGCTTGGAACTGCATGCCTGCTTGGATGTTGTCTACACCTTGGAACATTTGTGCAGGAACTTCTTGTACTAAGTCTGGGTTGTATTCGCCATAACCTTCAGCTGCAGGTACGTTTACAGTAAATTTTTCACCTACTGTTTTACCTTCTAACGCTTTTTCTAAACCAGGGATGATGTTACCTGCACCATGCAAATAGGCAAGTGGTTCACCTTGAGATTTGTCGAGAGTTTCACCCTCTGCGTTAGTCAATGTGTAGTGGAAAGAAACCACGAGGTCATTTGCAATAGCAGTCATGTTATTGATCCATTCAATTTTTTAAGGGTACATCATAAAGTGAAACGTGGAATTTGTTATAGACATTTCTGCAAATTCTTCACTTTTCCGAGTTTTTTATGACATTTTTTAATTAATAAGGGCAAAGTTTATTATTTCAATGCAAAAATATGCAAGTCTGCAAATTTTTACGGTTTTTCGCTGCAACTGATTCTGCCAGCTTTTTGTAATGTGTAGATGACAATAGAAAAGATGGGGCATGGCCCATCTTCACTATATTAAAACTGAGTGATGGTTTGGTTCTAGCCCAGAGAAGTGTGTTGATCTTCTGTAGTTTGCTGCCCAAAGAAATTAAACAAGTTTCCAAACCACATCATAATACGTTCAAAAATATTGGCTTCTGCAATTTGCACTTGTTCTTCAATTGCAAAGCTATTAATCAATTGATTATTTTGATAGACATGCACCGTTGCTAACTTCATAACTTGCTCAAGCGGGGCTGTCAGTAACTTTTCTGACAACTCAATGTTCAAGTGGGTTTGAGTCCGTTGAGCGGGCTCAATACTATGTAACAGGCCATCTGCTGTTGCCATTTGTAGACGCAAAGTGTTTTGGTCAAATGCTGCTAAATCAATCGCATCCGCACGTTCGTATAAAGATGTTGTCACAAACTTTGGCTGACTGCTTTCAATCTTAAACATGCGTAAAGTCGATTTCACCACAGGCAATTCTGCAATCATTTGTTTGGGTTTAATCGCGACTTCATTACGGGTATAGCTATAGGCTAAATTTAATAATTGATGTGCCACCTCAGCGCGTTTTTGCGCACTCTTGGTTCCCATCACCACCACCACCAAACGACGTTCAGGTGCATCACTGTCCAGTGTTGGGCGGTTTGCGGTTAGGGCAAGGTTGTAGCCTGCAGCTTTGGTGAAGCCTGTTTTTAATCCATCTACACTTGGGTCTTGTTTTAATAAAATATTGGTCGCACGGTGAAAGTGCTGATTATAGGTAAAACTGGTCTGTTTTGAATAAGCCAAATAATCGGGTGTTTCAGTCACAATCGCTTGTGCCAAACGTGCCATATCTGCCGCAGAAGAATAATGGTTTGGCATGGTCACACCAGACGGATTCTGAAAATGTGTGTCTTGCATACCCAAAGCTTGCGCTTCCTGATTCATTCGGGCAATAAACTGCGGCACACCACCTGCAACACGTTCACCTAAAGTGAGTGCAGCATCGTTAGCAGACATAATAATTAAGCCTGCCAATAATTGATCTACCGAAATCTGCTCACCTGCTTTTAGATACATTTGTGATTCATCCCACATCACTTGTTCTACCACAGGTGTTGCGGTCAAGATTTCATCTCGGTCTAATTTACCTGCCTGAATATCTTTGAGCACAATATAAGCCACCATCATTTTAGTGAGTGAAGCAGGTGCACGTTGTACGTGACTATTGTGCTCTGCAATCACTTGCCCAGATTGTGGGTCTAAAATTGCCCATGCTTCGGCTTCGACACTTTCAGCTTGAATATTCAATAATGCGGCATGCGTGATTGCGCTGTATAGCCAACAGAGCAGCGCAATCAGATAGATAACACGTTTCAAAGAAGTTCCTTATTTACACCAATCCATTGGTGTCACAATGGTTTTAAGCAGCAAAAACAATGTCAATAGACTAGGGAATGCTATGCCTTTTTTGCGCAGTTGGCTAGCCATAAATGCAGACAAATCTCGTCTTGACGCATCAAATGCTAAAAAAATGTTAAGCTTGTGGCCAAGTTCTTATTTATACATTTTGTATTGCCCATTATGTTGCATTATCAAATCGAATTTGACGATTATCGTCAGCATCTTATGCATGTCACCGTGCGTTTTTTGGCTAATCCTACTCAGGTTTTATCTCTACCCACTTGGATTCCAGGCAGCTATTTAATTCGTGAATTTTCCAAACATCTTGAGTCGGTACGTGCTTATGATGAAGCGGGGCGTATCCTTAAAATTCAGAAATTTGAAAAGAATAAATGGCGCTTATTTAATATCGATCATGAATTGATTACGGTGGAATATGATGTCTACGCTTATGATTTGTCAGTGCGTGGCGCTTATGTCGATCAGACGCGTTTATACGTCAATCCTGCCTGTGCCTGTTTGGGCTTAGATGGGCAAGAAGATAAAGCTATTGAAGTTGAAATATTTTTACCAGATGAGCTGAAGCATTTTCAGCTTGCAACAGGTTTGACTGCAAAAAGTTTGGTAAAAGGGCGTTATACCTTAAAAGCCAAAAACTATGCCGAATTGATTGATGCACCGTTTGAATTGGCAGAACAAACTCGCTTTAGTTTTACCGCAGCAGATATTCCACATGAATTTGTGGTTTCGGGTAAACATGCAATGAATGCTGCACGTATGCAGCAAGATATTGAAAAAATCTGTGCCACACAAATTGCTATGTTTGGTTCTGCGCCATTTGCAAACTATACCTTTATGACCATGGCAACAGGCAATAGCTATGGTGGCTTAGAACATCCAAACAGTACCAGTTTAATTACACCGCGTGATGATTTGCCGAAAGCCAACGAGCCTGAACAACCTTCTAAAGATTATCAGCGCTTTTTAGGTCTGTGCAGCCATGAGTATTTTCACAGTTGGTTGGTGAAATTCATTCGTCCTGAAAATTTTGTGAATTATGACCTGAATCAGGAAGGCTATACGTCACTGTTATGGATTTTTGAAGGCTTTACGTCTTATTACGATGATCTGTTATTGCTTCGTAGTGGTGTAATTGATCAGGCGTCTTATTTGGAGCTACTTAAAGCACAAATTAATCGTTATTTGCAAAACCCGGGTCGTGCGATTCAAACGGTGGCAGAATCCAGTTTTGATGCTTGGGTCAAGTTCTATCGTCAAGATGAAAACTCGAACAATGCAGGAACCAGCTACTATAACAAAGGTTGTTTGGTGGCTTTATGTTTAGATTTGGGCTTGCGCTTACGTGGTTCAAGCTTAGATGCCTTAATGCAGAAATTGTATGCCAATGCGCAACAGGGCATTCAAGTACATGAGCGCACCATCTTTGATTTATGCAAAGAATTAACTGGGGATGATTGGTCGGAGCAAATCCACCATTTAATCAACACGACTGATGAATTGCCGCTCGATCAGTTATTGCCTGAGTTCGGGATTGATTATCAGCTAAAACATGATAAGTCTTTGCCATTTGGTTTGAAATTGGCAGATAAACCTGAAGGGGTATTGGTACAAACTGCACATCGTCAGGGTTCAGCGGCAAAAGCGGGACTTTCTGCGCATGATGTGATTATTGCGATTGATGGTTTAAAAGCTACGGTAAAATCCCTTGAGCGATATGCCAAACAGGATGCAATTTATACTGTTCATGCTTTCCGCCGTGATGAGTTGATGACTTTTGAGCTAAATGCTGCGCAGATTGAATTGCCAGAAGTGGTATTAAATGTTACAGATCAGGCAAAAGTAGAGCAGTGGTTGAAAGGTTGATTTAAAGTTTAATTTAAAATTCAGCTAAAAAAAATGGATGTTTCGGCATCCATTTTTGTATTTTGAACAAGTTGAGTTTTTACTCACCAACTTATTAACGCGCCCGACGTCCACGGCTTTTGGTATTAGGACGTGTGGTACCATTGGTCTTACGACGTGGCTTTTCACCTTCTTCCATTTGCCAAATACGTGGCGTACCTGATTTTTTCTTAGGCGTACCATCTTTATTTTTCTTTTGATGGATTGGCTTGCCACCCGTACCACCAGGTTTTTTCACATAAGAACGCGAGCGATACGGTTCAGTAGCAGGCACATCTTTAAAATCAGGATACAACAACGGTTCAATTTCTTTGGTTTCACCAGGCTGTAAACCCAACTGCACCAAATCAATTGAACCAATTTTGGTACGAATTAAACGCAAAGTTGGAAAACCAACCGCAGCCGTCATACGACGCACTTGGCGGTTGCGACCTTCACAAATTGAAATTTCAATCCACGAAGTAGGTACTGAAGCACGGAAACGTACAGGAGGATCACGCTCCCACAACCATTCAGGCTCATCGACTTTATACGCTTGCGCAGGCAAAGTTATTCCATCTTTCAGTTCTACGCCTTTACGCAATTGTGCTAAGGCATCTTCAGTGACATCACCATCGACTTGAACCAAATAGGTTTTGTATTTTTTATTGGCTGGATTGGTAATAAACTGATTCAAGCCGCCATGATCAGTCAAGAACACCAAGCCTTCCGAATCCATATCTAAACGACCAGCTAAACGTAAGTCTGGATCATCAACAAAAGCCGACATGGTGAGATGTTTTTCATCTTCACGGAATTGAGAGAGAACGTCATATGGTTTATTTAAGATGACGATTTTCATAAGAAATGCTTCTTTAAATTCAATAAATTGGGAAAATTGAGAGTATTTAAAAGGAAAAACGGGCGATTTCCAATTAAATCGCAAATACAGTGCGTTTGAGATGGCTCTATTATGCGATAAGAATGGGGGAAAGTATTGCTTATTGATAAATATTTTTTTGGTGTGCTTGCCAAAATGAGCAGCAGTATCACAACGATTAAAAACTAGAAAGCTAAGCGCTAAAAAAGCCCAATGTTGGGCTAAAGAAGACAGCTTTTACAAACTTGGCATCACAGCCAATAACATACTTCCCTGATACTACTGCTCGCTTTATGCCGAATTAGTCCAAAATCAACCCGCTTGGCAGATTGAAAGTACAGAAATTGGCTAGGCACTTATAGTGAAAAGAACTTAAGATGAAATAAGTGTATATATTTTTAGGATCATGAGTTCATTAATGAAAATTTACCAAGTCGATGCTTTTAGCCATGAATTATTTAAAGGCAATCCTGCTGCCGTACTTGTTAGTAAAACATGGTTAGCCGATGATTTAATGCAAAATATCGCATTGGAAAATAATCTGTCTGAAACCGCTTTTGTCAAAATGATAGATGCGGAAAACTTTGAAATTCGCTGGTTTACACCCACAACAGAAGTCGATTTTTGTGGACATGCGACACTTGCCAGCGGCTTTGTTTTATTTAAGGATTATACCGAGACAAAGACAATTCAATTTCATGTGAAAAAATTGGGGATTTTTACAGTTCAGCAACAGCAAGATGGCAAAATTTGCATGAATTTCCCAATTCGTGCTGCCCAACAAGTTGAAGATTATCCCGATATTTTACGCCAAGCTTTGACTAAACCATTTAAAAACGTCTATATCAATGCGCAAGCCTATATTGTGGAATATGAATCGGTACAAGATGTGTTAGATGAACAGCCTAACCTTGAATTATTAAAACAATTGGGACAGTTGCGCACAGCCATTACGGCACAGTCGAGTGTTGATGTTGCGATTACTGCCTCTGCAAATACACAGTATGACTGCGTATCGCGTTATTTTGCACCAGCCATGGGCATTGCAGAAGATCCTGTTACAGGTTCAATTCATACTGCAATTGCACCGCTATGGGCAGAAAAATTACAGCAAACCGAACTTGTGGCATATCAGGCTTCTGCCCGAGGTGGCGTACTGTATTGCAAGATTTTGCCTAATGATCGCATCGAAATTTCAGGTTATGCGCAGTTATATTTGCAGGGCGAAATCATGATTTAAACATGCACAGCATTAGACCTTGTATCTTGGAGATGAAGCTGAGATGAGAGAAGTCTGCTAGATTTTTTTCTTGGTTTTAACTTACATCATTTGCAAATATTTACTGTGGGTTTAATTGCAGCTTGTTATGCTGTTTGCGCTCAAGTTGAAAATTGTCATATTTCATGGCAAATCAAAAAATAGAATGAAATCAATCGGGAAAAAGAAGTTGCTACGTTTTAAAACTCTCACTTTATCTTTATGTGTACTGGCATTTAATGGCGTGATTTTCGCGCAGCCAGTTTTAGTAAAATCTAAGCAAGAAATACAAGAATATCAACTTGATAATGGCTTAAAAGTCATTTTGGCACCCAATCAGAAAGAAAATAAAGTCTTTATGAATATGGTGTATTTAACGGGTTCATTGAATGATCCACAAGGCAAAAGTGGTTTGGCACACTTGTTGGAACATTTGGCATTTAAAGGTACAGAAAACGTACCTGCCGAGGAGTTTCAGCGCCGTTTAGATCAATATAGTTTAATGCACAATGCCAGCACCGACTATTACTCCACTAAATACACCAACATCATTCGTCCTGAAACTCGCGCCGTCAATGAGATGATTTATCTTGAAGCGGAACGCATGGATAAATTGGTCATGCAGGAAAAATATGTGCCTGCCGAAATTGCGATTGTAAAGCGTGAACGCGAAGTGCGTATGGATCAACCGTTTTCAGTCTTGTTAGATCAGGTGTGGAAATCGGCCTATGGCAATCAGTATTTCGGACGCTTACCCATTGGCGATTTAAATGAACTGCAATCCATTAAAATGCAGGAGTTAAATCAATTTTATCGCACATGGTACGCGCCGAATAATGCCATTTTAGTGATGACAGGTAAGTTTGATCAGGCAGCGGTGTTAAAACAAATTGATCAACATTTTAGTCCAATTGCAGCACGACAAATTCCCAAACAAGTACAAGTGCCACGATTAGACAGCAACAAAATTCAGCAACGAAATTTCGTGGTACAAAAGGGCAGTCAACTGGCCAAATTTAATCTGTATTTAAATGGCAATGACGAAAAGATCAAAACCGCTTTGGTGCTGTCACCTTATTTACATACGTTGCAACCGAGTGGGCATTTATATCAAGCACTGGTAGAAACAGGTAAAAGTACGATGGTGCAGTCCAGCACTTGGTTAGATCAAGATTTTAATTTGGTGCTGATGGGGGCGTTGTATGCGCCCAATCACGACGCTAAGCAAGTACAAACTGGCTTGAACCAAAGCATCGAACAGGCAAAGAATTTTAATGATGCCGAGTTACAACGTGTGAAAAACCTGATCCAAAATCAGGCAGACAGCGTGATGAATGATGCGGTGGCTTTGGGTGGTCGCTTGAGTGATTATGTTGTGGCTTATCATGGTGATTGGACACAATATTGGCGTGATTTGAATAGTATTCAACAGTTAAATGCAGATGAACTGAATCAGCGTTTAAAACAATTTTTTACTGCAGAACATCGCATAATAGGGGATATTCAACCCACTCCTGAAGAACAAAAACAGGCACTCACAGCAAAAAATAATCCAAATATTGCAAAAACTTTAGATCAGCAAGATGCACCTGTTGCACCTTTGAAAGATGTGCAAAGTTATCAGCAAGAAGTGACAGACTATGTGCAAAAATCTAAACAAGCTTTGATTAAAAATGAAAAAAAGATTCAGCGTGGCAGCTTAAAAAATGGTGCCAAATATGCATTATTTCCAACTTCAACGCGTGATGATAAAACCTATGCCACCATTTCGGTAAATTTTGGTACGGCACAATCTTTATTTAAGCAGGGCGAAATTTTAGATTTAACCGCGTATTTGTTGCTGCGTGCATCTCAAGAGCATAGCTTGCAAGACATTGCCGATCAGTCAATTGCTGCAGGCGGTTCAGCGTTTGCCCAAGCCGATGCTAATGCGATTCATATTCAAATTGTGGCAAAAAAAGAAAAGTTTAATGCATTTTTTAATTTTGTTTTAGATGTCATGCAAAACCCAAGTTTTGAGCAAAGTCAGTTTGATTTAATTCGTTCTCAAAGTTTATCCAGTTTAGAGCGACCTTATACCGAGCCTGAAACTGTGGCAGCTTTGACTATGGCGCGTTTAATTGAAATTTACCCGCAGGGCGATTTACGTTATCACTTCGAGCCTGAATTTGCGAAGCAACAACTACAAGCTGCAACCCAAGCGCAGGTGCAGCAGTTATATCGTCAATTTTTTGCTATGAATCATGCACATATTGCCATTACAGGTGAGTTTGATCCGAAACAAATCAAAAAAACTTTAGTTCAGCGTTTAGGACAATCACGCAATACGGAAGCGTATCAACGCTTAGATTCAGCCTATACGGCATATCCTGCGAAAAAGTTGCATGTATTGGCAGAACAGCGCGAATTTGGTAGTTATCAAAGTTTATTGACCTTACCTTTGGGTGTGAATCATCCTGATACACCTGCCATGATGGTGTTGAGTTATATTTTGGGCGAATCGCAATTGTCTTCACGTTTGGCGCAAGAATTACGTGAAAAAAATGCATTGGTTTATGGTTTTAGTAGTGGTTTGAGTTTAAGTGAATTTGAACAATCGGGTGCGCTCAGTATTTCTGCACAATACAGTGCAGGCAAGTCGGCTCAAGTGTCACAGGCGGTGCATAAAGTGTTGCAGGATTTGCGCCGTGATGGTGTCAGCTTGCAAGAAGTTGAAGCTGCAAAAGCCGATATTTTGAAAAAACGTGTGACTGCCTTAGAAGATGAACGCAGTATCCACCGTATGTTGGTACCGCAATTAGAACAAGGTCGTGATTTACGTTACCGTGAGCGACGTGATCAAGCGTTAGCAAAACTCAGCAAAGCCGATGTAGATGCTGTGATTCAGAAATATTTACGCTTAGAACATTTGCTTGAAGTAGCCGCCGATCAATATGGTCAAGCCAATGTTGAGGTGCTGCCGTTAAAGCCGCAGTCTAAATAAAGATTCAATTTAATTTTGAGCAGATACAAAAAACGCATCCATTTCGATGCGTTTTTTGTCTTCAAGTTTGCTATCTATGCTCAATTGGCTAAAGCTTTATAAACGATAAAACTGTTTGGCATTATGATGAAACACTTGCTGCAAAGCATTTGGATGATAGGCCGCAACAATATCACTAGTCGCATCAATTAAATTGACCAAAGACGTGCTCACTCGATCTATTGGAAAATTGGAAGCAAACATCAACCGATATATTCCAAAGCTTTGTAAGGCATGCTGAATCAGTGGTGCAGTTAAATCTATAATTTCCTGTTTTGAGGCTTCACGTTTTTGCAAGTGAAATTGATGACCTAAAACAGGCATAAATAACCCTGAAATTTTGCTGTAAACATTTGGACAGTGTGCCAACTCGGCAATATCTTCTTGCCAACGAAATAGAATATTTTCTCGTGCTGTTTTGGTCACGCCTGTATGTGTGCCAACTTGCCCGAACAGCCCTGCAGGTGTGCCTAAATGGTCAAGTACAATAGAAGTTTCTGGAAATTGTTTAGCCAGCGCCAAGACATCGCCCAATTGGGTCGAATACGTCCATGCATCAAAACTTAAATTATATTGCGCTAAAGCTTCAAAACCTTTTAGAAACTTTTTGTTCCGATATAAATGTGGTTCGTCTGCCCAAGAGAAAATCCCGTGATCTTCATGCACGGCTGCCATTTTACGAATTCCGCGAAAATGCGGAGAAGCTTTGTGATGTAATTTGAGAATTTTCTTAAAATTAGAATCGCGCGGGTCTGCAGTGGCGACAATCGCGCCCAAAGCCAAACCATTATTTTTAAAATCCAGACTTTCTATAAATTCGGTTTCACCAACTACGCCTTTGCCTTTATGGTCGTGCCAATTGGCTTCAATATGCACGACTTTTTCAGCCGTATAAAAACCTAAGTCACGGGCATAATGCTCAGGTAAATAGGGCGATGTGACGTGCTCGGTGCGTCCTAAAGTTTCAATGAGTGTTTTTGGTTTTATCAGGCGGATGGTTTTATCTAGCAAATTGGGATGCTTGCCCAAAAGCTTAACAGCAAGTCGTGCGCTGTGCGGCGTGTTGTACGGATCCCACTGATGAATATGTGCATCAATGAGTGCAAATCCTAGATTCTGCATAATCATCCTGTTTTTATGACGCTAGTATTTCACTATTCAAAGCCATCATGTTGCAAAAGGGAAGGGTTATTTATCGAAAAACTACAAATTTGAAAAATTGCCGCAATAAAAAAGCCCCGTAGGGCTTTGTTTATATGCAAAATTAATGATCTTGCGAGTGGTCGTGATCATGTTTATGGGTATGAAATTCTTCGTTGTGACGGAAGCGCAAATAGTTTTCAAACTGTTCGCAATATTCATCATAGTTATCTTCAAGCATCATTTGAAATTGCTGCAAGATATATGACATAACTTGGTCTTTGGCATCGCGCATTTCATTGCCATCTTTAAAATTATTGGCTGCCACCCAAGTATTAAAACGTGCAGTAGCAAATAACATGGCAGCACTCACCTGACCACGAATTTCGGCAGGTTTTACTGTCGAGCCTTTTTCAAAATGACAGAAGCCATTGGCCTGTTTAATAAATTCATCGGCACGTTCAAAAAAAGCCGCATTTAATGCTTCTTCTTCGGTTACATCGGTTGCTTCAATCTTTTGAACCATGAATTTTTCCTAAGCTAAAAATCTGAATGTTTCATTATAGGCAAAGCCTTGCAGAAACAAAACCTTTGCCTTAAGCTAAAAATAGCCTAAGCAAAATTGGAGTGGCTGATGCAAGATGCGATTGCGGTACAAAGTTTAAAAAGCGACATTGCTTTATTACGTCAAAATATTTGGCCACCCGTGCAACTTGCCCATGTTGAAGGCTTGCCGATTTACTATGGTACACGTGCAGAAGTAGCAGAATACTATAAGCAATGGACAGGGTTGATTGAACGCGCGCAGGATTTATTTCAACCTTTTATGCAAGATGCAGTCATTGATGCGGTGCATTTACCTAGTCATTTGAACTTGCCCTTATTTTATTTTCATGTCGATCGGATTCGAGTCAATAAAACCCGTGCTAAAGAATCGAAAACTTTTCGGGGAATTGCTAGCCTGATCGAAAAATGCGGGCAATTTGAACCGCAGGAAATTCAGCTTATGCAGCGTTGGTTAGACAGTGATGATAGTGCAGCACTGGTGGCACATCGTGAGTTTATTGATTTGCGTACTTATGTGTTTCAGCATGGGCAAAGTGACTACACGCGCACCCGTTTTTATGTGAATGGTATTGTGTTAAGTGTCGAACCACATTTTGAACTGGTCGATGCGCGCGATAAGCCACGTAAGCAGCGCAGTGACAGCTATCAAGACCCTTTAGCGGATAACCAAACATGGAAAGTGTTTGGTAAATATCGTTAAGCTTTTAGAAAGTGTGCAATATTAAGATTAAATATAAAAAAGCTCAAAATGAAATGCATCTCTGTTGAGCTTAAAGGTGATCATTGATTGATGATCAAACTTTAACTACGACCAAAAAGGCTGACTTTCAGCAAACTGCTGTAAATCCTGTTCGATCTGTATGGAAATATGACGCTCTTCAGACGCAATCCATCCCAATACAAACCATGTTTTCGGTTCCGCTTGGGTATGGCTTTCGAATAAACCTTGTGCCACCATCAAATCATTAAAATGTCCTAAAGTTTCCTGTAATGGTTTTAGAGTTTTTAAATATGTTTTGACATCATCTTCTGCAAATAAACTACTCACAAACTCCACGGTATAGCGTAAGCGTTTCACACGCTTACGTGTGCGGTGTTTAGAGTCCACATCTAAGGTTTGGAAATGACCTGCATCATCACAAATTTGTTGATGCAATTTCTGCAAGCGTTTACGTAACACTTTTTTCAATGGTTTTGATTCTGCATCTGTAACCGCTGCCGAATGCGAAAAACTCATAAGTTGTAACAGTAATAAGGTTGTGCTTGGTGAACGGAAAATTGCATCAATCGCAATATTTTTAGATGCTCCAGGGGGTAGCTCAGTAATAGGTGAGCCTACGTTTTCAAGTTGTGGAATCAGACTTTCACGCAAAGCATCTTGATCGCGGGTCGAACCTAACTGCTGAAAGAGGCTAGCCAATTGACTTTCCCAATTGTGATTTGCCAGTGCATCATATTGAGCAAAGATTTTTAAGGCGCTGCGTAAACGTCGAATTGCAACACGTGCTTGATGCACATGCCCACTGGCATAATCTTGACTGGCAATCGCAGCTGCATTGGGTAGCAAGTGTGCCAAACAATTCTGAGTAATTTGTGTCAACAACTCATGCATATTTTCGGGGTGTTGCAATTGTAAAGCACTTTGCTGCTGTACAGGAATCATGGTTTCATTGTTATACAGCATATTGCCACGCTGCGATTTACTGCGTGTGTCGAGCCATAAATGATATTTTTTAATCCACGGCTGAATATAGGCAATTAAGTCTGCAATTTCACCTTGTTTCAGTTCAAACTCAACTTCGTAAATTTCAACCGAATTTTTGCTTTGGCGGATTTCACCTAAATCAAAAGCAACTTCAATTTGGCTGTTTTTATAATGTGCCAATTGGCTGTAGCGTAAAACATCGGTTTCAAACTGCAGGGTTAAATCTACCTCTGAACCGTCTAAGGCTTTTTTTAAAATCTTTCGTGCTTGTTTATGATTTTCATAACATGCCAAATCACACAATTCAGGCGCATCATGTCCTAATTCATGTTCAAGCTCAAAGCGTTCATAATGTTGTGGACTAGGCGCTTTTAAAGTTTGTTTCCAAATATCGCCCTCTAAACGCTGACGCAGGGCAATGCGTTGCTTGGCTAAGTGCTGTTCAGGACTATCATAATATTTAGCCCATAAGCGTTGTTGTTGAACCAGTTTGTTCTTTTTAAATGCTTTTTCAAATGCCGCACGATAGTTGTGTGGAATTTGAAATTTTAATTCTATTTCACACATCGGGAATGCCCTCGATGAAACAAGATAAGTTCTCTTTACTATAGTGTAAATCTATAAATGAACAAGGGGAGAATTGTGAACAAAAGCTTGAAAAATAAAATAATTTGTATTCAGTTTTTAACACAAAGCAGCCGAATGAATATTCACAAGGCTGCCGTTGTATTGCAGTATTTTTAGCGTGTGCTTTGAGGATGTTAAGGATACTTATTTTAAGAATTTACGGCTCACCATAAATTGTTCTGTCGCTTCCAATAAACGCTGTGCATACACTTCCTGTTTTGCAGTGAGCCAACCTAAAACAAACCAGTCGCTCGCTTCCAATTCAGTTTGTTGAATGTATGCTGCAGAAGATGCCAACACTTGATATTCCTGTGCTGCAAGCTGTGCATCATTCAAAGCTTTACTATATTTCTGCAAATTTTTGACATCATAAATATGCGTCAAAATGGGGAAGCTAAATTTTAGTTCCTGAATACGCAAAGCCAGTTGATCTAAACTTTCAAAATCGTGAATATCACTGTGCTGTAATTGTTCATGCAACTGCTTATATTGCTGTTGCAACGTGTTTTGTGCGGCAGTTTTTAAGTCTAAACCTGAGTGATCGCTCGCGGCTAAACTAAACATCAATAATTCTAAATAGTGATGCACATTTTGCGTTGAACGGACTAAATTGACCAATTTTTCTTGGGCGTACAAGGTATCTTTTTTTAGGTTCTCTGCAGTCGTCGGGTTCTGTAAAAATGCGCCGAGTGTGGCTTGCATGTGTTCCAAATGCTGCAGGTGATCAAAATGTTGTTTAAATGCTGCAATTTGCATTGCCCATTTATCGCCTAAATGCTTCGACCAATCTTTAAATAAGGATAGTGTTAGTTGTAAATGTTGCAAAGCGAACTGCGCCTGATCAATATGACTTTGTTCGGCAACTTGTGCAGAAATTGCGGCAATATTAGGCAATAAATGCTGTAATTGTTGTGCAATTAACAGGCGTAAATTTTGGTCTGCATGGTCTTTTTTACTGAATTGAAATTCTTTGCTCTGAGCCGCAGGGCTGACTTTTTGCTGCACAGAAAGCAAATGTCCAATTTCTGCTTTATTGCGCACATCCAGCCATAAATGAAATTTTTTCACCCATTCAAAACTAAAAGCCAGCAATTGCTGAATTGAACCTTGTTTCAGTTCAAACTCAACTTCATGTACTTCAACTTCAGCATCTGCACAACGAATGTGACCAACATCTAAACTGATTTCAATGTCAGTATCTTCAACGGTCATTAGTCGTGAGGTACGTTGAATATCGGTTTCAAATTGTAGTTGCAACTGATCCCAATTTTGTCCCAAAGCTTGATTTAGCAATTGTTGTGCTTCGGGAATACTTTGATAAATTTGCAGATCAAGTTGTGGTGGAGTATCAGGATTTTCAGTTGGCGCAAGTGGATGGTTATGTTCAAAACTATGAAAATGACTTTGACCTGCCGCTTTTAAAGTTTGTACCCATTGCTCACCTTCTAAACGCAGTCTTAACGCCATGCCATGATGCGCCAAGCTGTGCGTAGATGTATCAAAATAGCGTGCTTTTAATGGAATTTGAGTCGATTTTTTCGGGTCTAAAGTTTTGAGTAGTGCAGTACGACGTGCGACTGGAATTTGAAATTTTAATTCAACTTCGACCATGAAAAATATCCTGAACGTAAAGCATGTTGCGCCAAAGCAGCGGCAAACAAATTGGTATTATAAATTTGTGAAAATTGCAGAACGAAGGTTTTGCAAAAGTGCGTTTGATTGTAACTAAAATATGCCAAGAAGTAAGGCTTGACCTTGGCTTTTTTAGGGTCTGTTGGCATTTCCTAAATGGCTTGCGCTGTAGGCTAAAACTGAGCAGATCAGGCATGAAACGTAGGGTATAGCGAGACTATTGCCAAGTTTCATAACGCAATCTGAGAAAGTTTTAGCCACAGCCTTTCAGGACAAGCAGATTTTTTGCTGCTATTGCGTTATGAGTCAGTTATTTAGAACGACTAAATTTCCTGTCTCATGCCTTATATCAGCTGAAAAATATGCTTTGTCGCAAACATAGACGAAGTGTCAACAGACCCTTGAGTTTGGTTTTTTTTTGGCTTAGTTTAAAGTGTCGTTGAGCGTAGCAAAAATAATTCAAACCTATAAACATCAGGATGATGAACATGAACGCAGCATTAAACCCCGAATTTGAGCCGACACCAGATCCCAAGTTTGAATTGCCAATTCAGGATTATTCAACATTTTATCGCTTTTATTTAACTGAACACCGCAACATTATGAGCCGTCGATTGCACGTTGTTGGCAGTAGTATCGGTTTATATTGTGTGAGTAAAGCCATACGCTATAAAAAAGCCAAATATGTACTCTATGGTTTGCTGGCAGGCTATGCTTGTGCATGGGTCGGGCACTTTGTTTTTGAAAAAAATAAACCTGCCAGTTTTAAACAGCCTGTGTATAGTTTTATTTCAGACTGGCGGATGTTTGCCGATGTTTTGCGTGGTCATTTAAGTTTGCAAGATCGTGCTAAAGATAAAATTCCAAGTTGAATTGAGCGCTTAGTTATACCGTTTAGGCAAAAACTAAACGATATGTGATTATTTTCATAAAAAATGTACAAATAAAATTAATTTTTTGTTGAAATGATAGAGTGAATATTCTAATAATGTGTCATCAAATTTATTGATAAAAGTTTGTGACTTTCCAAGCCTAGAGTGACCTTTCTCTAGGCTTTTTTTATGTGAAAAATTATATTCAGAATGGTGTTAAATCAGAAATCATTCATCTTTAAGCAAGGATATAGAGCAAGCAGGTTACTGAGAGAGAAGTATGAAAAAATATAGACACATGATCATTTGTCGCATCCCCACATGCGCTCTGGCACAAATGATCATGTGTCTAAATGGGCGACCTAAATATGTCGTTATTCGCTGTAGTCACCCGTATGGATTTTAAAATCCATATCTTATTGAACTGGTTGCAGTTCTTGTTTTGCGCAGTTCAATTAAAGCTAAATCTAGCTTTTAGCGCTATCACTAGAATTTGGTATTTTTAAGTTTTTGACTCAATAAAACCCAAACAAAATAGAAGCTTATAGAGCCTATATAAAAAAACTTGTTGAGCCTGAGGTTCTGACACATGCCGCCTGAATGTGTAATAATACAGACCTTGTATTATTTGTGGCTGAGATTATGCGCGGTTTATATTTGATTACCAATGATGATCCTATCGAACTGCTTTTGGCAAAATTAGAAGGGGCGATGGCAACTTATGAAGTCGCGGTGTTGCAATATCGCCGTAAAAATGTGCCTCAAGCTCAGCAGGCATACGAAATTGAATATATGAAATCGATGTGTGATCAATACAAAGTGCCATTTGTGATTAATGATGATCTTGAAACTGCAGTGAAATATGGTGTTGGCGTACATTTGGGTCAAGAAGATGGCTCTATTGTTGAAGCGGTTGCACGTTTACCACAAGATGTATTGATTGGTCGCAGTTGTAATAACTCGATTGAATTGGCAGAGCAAGCCATTGCCGATGGTGCAAACTACGTTGCTTTTGGTGCAGTCTATGCAACTGAAACTAAACCTGAGGCAAGTACACTTACATTAGACACGCTCACACTGGCGAAGCAACAACTCAATGTGCCAATTTGCGCGATTGGTGGTTTAACTGTTGAAAACAGTCAGCCTGTCATTGAAGCAGGTGCAGATTTATGTGCAGTGATTAGTGATATATTAAGACGTCCGATGCATACTGTTGCACAGCGTGTTTATGATTGGTCTGCACTTTTCAAAGCAGACACTTAAAGCAGACAGCTAATTTTTTATTTTATTTTTTGAGTTGAGTGCCTCCATGAGCTTATCTCCAAAGCAAGAACAATTGTTTAAACAAGCCAATAAGCATATTCCAGGTGGTGTCAATTCACCTGTACGCGCATTTAACGGGGTAGGCGGAACCCCTGTATTTATTGAAAAAGCCAAAGGTGCTTATTTGTACGATGTCGATGGCAAACGCTATGTCGACTATGTAGGTTCTTGGGGACCAATGATTTTAGGTCATGCCCATCCTGCTATTATTCAGGCGGTGCAAGCTGCAGCTGAAGATGGTTTGAGTTTTGGTGCGCCAACGGTGCATGAAACGACTTTGGCCGATATTATTTGCGAAATTATGCCTTCAATTGAGTTGGTTCGCATGACCAACTCAGGTACAGAAGCCACCATGACCGCAATTCGTTTGGCGCGTGGTTATACAGGTCGTGACAAAATCGTCAAATTTGAAGGTTGCTATCATGGACACTCAGATTCGCTGTTGGTCAAAGCAGGCTCTGGACTTTTAACCAGTGGTGAAGGTGAAGCGACTTCTGCGGGTGTTCCTGCCGATTTTGCTAAACATACGCTGACTTTACCGTATAACGATATCGCCACCTTAAAAGAATGTTTTACAAAGTTTGGTGCTGAAATTGCAGGGGTGATTGTTGAGCCAGTTGCGGGCAACATGAACTTGGTTAAACCAATTGATGGTTTCCTGCAAGCAATTCGTGATGTCTGCGATGAACGCGGCTCAGTCTTTATTATTGATGAAGTAATGACAGGTTTCCGTGTTGGCTTAGGCGGTGCTCAGGCGCATTATAATGTTAAACCAGACTTGACCACACTCGGTAAAATTATTGGTGCTGGCTTACCAGTAGGTGCATTTGGTGGTAAACGCGAAATCATGGAATGTATTGCGCCATTAGGTAAGGTGTATCAAGCAGGTACTTTGTCTGGTAACCCGTTGGCGATGCGTGCGGGCATTGAAATGTTTAAACATTTACGTGCCGAAGGTTTTTATGAAAATTTAACTGCGCAACTGGAAAAATTGTTGACAGGCTTGCAAGCTGCGGCAGATGAAGCAGGTATCCCGTTCAAGACGCAACAAGTCGGTGCTATGTTTGGTTTGTATTTTACTGACCAAGATGACATCACCAGTTTTGATTCTATGCTGAATTGCGATGTCGATGCTTTCCGTAAATTCTTCCACGGAATGTTGCAACGTGGTGTGAACTTGGCGCCATCTGCTTTTGAAGCAGGCTTTATTTCATCTGCGCATAGTGATGAAGATATTGCCTACACCATTCAAGCTGCAAAAGAAACATTTGCGGAAATGAAGGCGTAATTTGACCTCTGCTTAACACTGTCCTAAAAGGCATAGATATCTCCAAAATATCTATGCTTTAGGTTAAATTGAAGACATGCTCTTCAATTTAATATCAAAGGCTTAGATCAGCGTCTTGTTAAACACTAAAATAGCCTGGTCAAACTAAATATGAATCCTATTACTTCATTTGCTCCCGCCATCAAAGATATAGCTTCAGAACGGCTTTGTTGTGCAACTATCTTGCACTATGATTTCATTGTATTTTTCTATCCAAATTTTAAAAACCTTTAAAACAGTATCTTAAAAAATATTTATGCAACAAAGCCTCCTGCATGCTATAAAACCCACATTTCTAAAAGCAGGCTGATTTAAAATTCAGCAGATTGTCTGATTCAGGAATGTAAATCGGAAAATTCATCGGGAATTGATGTATTTTGCATTGTAATTCTGTGTCAGGCTTTTTATTATTGCCGCCTTGTTTTCACGATCGGCCCGGAATTGAAATTGAGTAATTTTCTAAGCGAACACCTGATTCATCGTGACGATGAGTTTATGGTGATACATAAACCCGCTGGCATACTCACCGTTCCAGGTAAA
This sequence comes from Acinetobacter sp. AL9, assembly GCF_041464035.1. Lineage (NCBI taxonomy): Bacteria > Pseudomonadati > Pseudomonadota > Gammaproteobacteria > Moraxellales > Moraxellaceae > Acinetobacter > Acinetobacter sp. AL9. The sequence continues at coordinate 38,160 of NZ_JAYFSK010000007.1, forward strand.
ACAGCAGATTTGCAAGATTGTGTGATGAGTCGTCTAGTTAAAATTGAGCCGCGCACTTTGCTGATTCATCGCTTAGATCGTGATACTTCGGGTATTTTGGTATTTGCACTCACGAAATGGGCGCAAAAACAAATTTCGCGTCAGTTTCAAGAACGCCAAACCGATAAAACCTATCAGGCATTGGTGGCAGGGCAACTGCAAGGTGAAGGCACTGTAGATGTGCCTGTGGTCTATGATCCTGCACATCCTCCATTACACATTGCCGATGCAACCCATAACAAACCTGCGTTAACGCATTGGCGTGCATTGGAGCAATTTGAATTGCAGGGGCAAATTGTGACTCGTGTGCAACTGACGCCGATTACAGGTCGTTCGCATCAACTGCGAGTACACATGCAATATTTAGGTCATCCAATTATTGGTGATACTTTGTATGCCACGCCCGAACAGCAACAACTCATGCCTCGTTTGTGTTTACATGCAGCAGAATTAAGTTTTCTGCATCCACAAACTGAGCAACGTGTACAGTTTACTTGCCCAGTCCCATTTTAAGCGAAAAAGATTACGCAAAGCCTGTGCTTTAGGCTCTCTTTTTAGTGCGCTTTATGTCAAAATATATTGCTATACGCCCTGAATTTTTGCTCAAATACTCAGCTGGTTTTGCGCAAAAATTTATACGCCCTAACTTCTAAATAAAGGTGGAAAAATTGCAGCAGTTTGCTATTGGTCAACGTTGGTTATCAGACACAGAAACGGAATTAGGACTTGGTGTTCTGATTGATGTAGATGAGCGATCGGTCAGCATTTTATTCCCTAAAAGTGATGAAACCCGTGTCTATGCACGCAATAACGCACCTTTATCGCGTATCATTTTTAATGTAAATGATGAAGTTCAAGACCAAGAAGGCAATGTGTGGACGGTTGAATCGGTCGAAGACCGCCATGGCGTATTGCGTTATAACGTGGTGCGTCGTTTGCAAGATGGCAGTGAAGAAAAGAAATCACTGAATGAAACCCGTATTGGTGCAAGTATCCAACTTTCAAAACCCTTAGACCGCTTGCTTGCCAGCCAAATTGACTATAAAGAATGGTACGACTTGCGTATTGAAGCCTTGTTGATGCAAGCCAATATGCAAAGTAGCCCACTGCGCGGCTTGGTGGGTTCGCGTGTAGGTTTGATTCCACATCAACTTTATATTGCACATGAAGTCGGTAAGCGTTTTGCGCCACGTGTCTTATTGGCAGATGAAGTTGGTTTAGGTAAAACCATTGAAGCAGGTTTGATCATCCATCAGCAACTCAAAACAGGACGTGCGGAACGTATCCTGATTTTGGTACCTGATTCGCTGCAATATCAGTGGATGATTGAAATGCGTCGCCGTTTCAATCTGCAATTCTCTTTGTTTGATTTAACCCGTACGGCATCTATTAAAGAACATGACCCTGACTTGAATCCATTCTTGACCGAACAATGCATCATTGCTTCAGTCGATTTAATGATTGACCACGATGACTTACGCGAACAAGCCCTAGAAGCAGGTTTTGATTTGCTGGTGGTCGATGAAGCGCATCACTTAATGTGGAGCGAAGAAGAAGGTGGTAATGACCGTTATGATCTGGTCGAAGAATTAGCCGAACAAACCGCAGGGGTGTTATTGCTTACAGCAACGCCTGAGCAACTGGGTGTAGAAAGCCATTTTGCGCGTTTACGTTTACTCGATCCGCAGCGTTTTAGTTCACTAGACCGTTTCTTGGATGAAGAAGCGCAATATCAACATACGGCAAAAATTGCCGAAGTCTTAATGTCAGATGCCGCATTGGAAGAAAGCCATTTGGTTGCACTGGAAGGCTTGTTGGGACATCGCATTGAAGATAACCCAGAGCAGCGTTTCCGTGCCATCCACGAATTATTAGACCGTCATGGTACAGGGCGTATTTTGTTCCGTAATACCCGTGAAGCAATTCAAGGTTTCCCAGGTCGTGATTGTCAGCCTGCGCCGTTACCTGCACCAGAAAACTGGTCTAAAGATGGTAAGCTGCGTGAACAAATGTGGCCAGAAGAAGCGCAGCTTGATGGCGGTTGGATGGAAACTGACCCGCGCGTAATGTGGTTAATGGAGCGTTTACGTAGCGATTTAAAACACAAAAAAGTGCTTTTAATTGCGCGTAGCGGCCCTGTGGTAGAAGCCCTTGAAAATGCGCTGCGCCTACATGCAGGTATTCGTACTGCAATGTTCCATGAAGGCATGAGCTTGTTGGAACGTGACCAAGCGGCAGCATATTTCGCAGAAGATTCTTATGGCGCACAAATTTTATTGTGTTCAGAAATTGGTTCTGAAGGACGTAATTTCCAGTTTGCTTCAGACCTGATTTTGTTTGACTTGCCTGCTAATCCTGACGTGTTAGAACAACGTATTGGTCGTTTAGACCGTATTGGTCAAGAAAACCGTATTCAAATTCATGTGCCGTATTTGGTGGGTACTGCGCAAGAACGTATGTTCCGTTGGTATAACGAAGCACTCAATATTTTCAGCAATATTTCACCCACTGCACAAACCTTGCAGGAAAACTTTATTGTCGATTTAAAACACTGCTTACTTGCAGATTTAGGACAACAGTTTGAAGATTTACTGGAAGCAGTCAGTGTGCAGCGTGAAGCTTTGGAAGCAGAACTTCAAGCGGGTCGAGATCGTTTGTTGGAATACAACTCTTGCCGTCCTGTGGTGGCGCAGGAAATTGTACAAGCTTTAGAAGATTACGACGACAATACCACGTTGCCTATGTTTATGAAGCGCTTTATGGCATCGACCAATATTGACTTCGATGAACAAAGCAATGGCACGGTGATTATTAAACCAACTGATCAAATGCAAGTGCAAGGTTTGACCTTAGACGAAGAAGGCATGACCGCGACGTTCTATCGGGATCAGGCGCAAATTCGTGAAGATGCACAGTATTTGACCTTAGAGCATCCATTCACAGAAAGCGTGATGGAAATGATCAATACACAAGGTTTTGGTAGCACCAACGTTGCGGTATTAAAATCTGCCGCTTTGCCACAAGGTTCTGTGTTGCTCGAAGTCTGGTTCAAAGTGGATGTCATTGCACCTAAAGCCCTGAATTTGCCATCAAGCTTGCCACAGCAACTCATTCGTGTCTTATTGAGCGAAAAAGGGCAGGATTTATCGCAAAAAATTGCCCCTGAAATTTTAAAACCTTATTTACATCATTTAGATGGCAACAGTTGTCGTCAAGTGGTGAAAGCACGCCGTGACGCGATTGAAGCGCGTTATACACAGGCTTTGGAGTTGGCTAAAGCTGCATTGCCTGAATTTAAGCAACAAGCTAAAGATGTATATAGCAAAAAATGGCAATATGAAATTGACCGTTTAAGCTATTTGAAGCAATTTAACCCAAGTATTCGTGAAGATGAAATTACACGTTTACAGAAATTGCAAAAAGAAGGTGTTGCATTATTAGATGGTTTGTCGGTCACGCCTGAAGCAATTCAGGTGATGGTGGTGGTAAAGCCATAAAGAGTGCATTCAATACAGGTGTCTAGACGGTGTATTTGTATTGAGTCGGTTTTAATCAATCACTTTTTGAAATATTTGGCATCTTCTAAATTGCACGTTTTAAGTTGGGCATTGCGCCTCATTTTTACGGAGCAGTTTAGCGGGTGCTTTTTTAATATCGCAATAAAAATGTTGTGCGAGATTTTTCACATCACAGACTTAAACAAAGTAGCAATCAGTGCTTATGTGTCATTAAAATGACTCATAATTCATCTTTTTCAGCATTCTGGTCATTTGCAAAACTTAGTGGTATGCGTAGTTTAAGGGCTGTTGATCTTTTATCTATGATTGATGTGCCAAGTGTTGAATCTGTAAGCGCGTACGCATAGATCAAGTCACAGACCCGATATTCTTCTTTTAAGCGTATTTTAAATGACTAAAGCTGCAATTCATTTTACCCATGCCAATGGTATTCCTTCTGCCAGTTATCAAAAGTTTTTTCAATGTTTTGAAGCAGATTATCATTTAAAGGCAATTCCACTGATTGGTATGCAAGCAGAATTTCCTGTGACCTATAAGTGGACCTATTTGATTCATCAAGTGATTCAGGACATTGAGCAGCAGTTTCCAAAGCAACAAGTGATTGGTTTAGGGCATTCTTTTGGTTCATTATTAACCCTGATGTGTGCCTATCAGCGTCCAGATTTATTTTCTCAATTGATTATTATGGATCCACCTTTTGTGATTGGATCGAAGTCGGCATTATTTGAAATTTTACAAAAATTTAAACTGAAATATGTAGATCAACTCACACCTGCCGCCGTGACCATGAAGCGTCGAGATCATTGGGCTAGCCATGCAGAAGCCTATCAAGCTTTGCGGCATAACCGTTTATTTAAAAAATTTGATGCACAATGTTTTGAAGATTATTTTGCCAGCGGCATACAAGTCGATGCACAAAGAGGTGGTGTGACTTTAACAATTCCAAAACGGGTAGAAGCTGAAATTTTTAGAACCGTACCTGCATGGTGGTGGCGCACACCACGCAAAGCCCCAGATGTACCTGTGCATTTAATTACAGCAAGGCATAGCCCATTTTATTTGCAAGGTTTACCGCAAGGCATGCAAAAAACTTATGGAATTGAGTTTAGTGTGGTCGAGGGAGGACACATGTTTCCTTTGGAAAATCCTGAAACCACGGCAACACATGTGCAGCAATTAATTCAAAAACAACACGCTTAACAGCGAAGTCTAACAATTAAATGCTCAAACGGGCGTGACCTGATTCAGGAAAATCGCCCGATTTATCCTGTGTTATGTTAACGAATTTTGGCATCATCCAAATGACGCGCACCTTCTAAAATCATACGAATCATAATCATGGTTTGTTCGGCGGTTTCTTTGCGCTCTGCAGTTGGCATATCAATGACTTTGGCACCCATATTAAACACCAGTTGCGTAATGGCTTTGGCTGCAATGTCGGGATGCGCCAATTTGCTATTATTCAAACGTTCCAAACGAATTAAATCATCCTGCAATTCTTGCTGGAAATAATTCAATTGGCGCTCAACAGCTAGCTTATAAGAGGTTGAACCCGTATAACCTTCACGTAATAGCAGACTTAAATTGCCTTCATCGGTATCTAATTGTTCAATAAATACTTCAACCGAGCTGCGAATAATACTGTTTTGTTTAGATGCTTTTAAGCGTGCTTCATGCAGAATTTGACGCAACACCACACCTGCACGATCAATCAGTTCAATCGCGAGTTCATCAATATCTTTAAAATGACGATAAAAACTGTTTGGTGCGATGCCTGCTTCACGTGCAACTTCACGTAAACTTAAAGATGCGATACTTTTTTGTGGGCCAATTAAATTTAATGCTGCCTGAAATAATTCTTGTTTGGTAATGGTGGCTTTACGCCCAACCGTACGCACGACAAGAGGCTCATGAACCGTTTCAGATTCTGGAAAAGTCACATCATGGTTTGTTTTCATGGCAGGCTGAGTCATATTTTCAATAATTTATAAGCTTAGAGGCATTATAGCGGTTGCGCCAGTACTTGTGAAATGATTAGAAACAATACACATGTATATACAAATATATATACATGTGTATAATAATTAAAATTTCATCGGGTGGTGCTGAATCATGCAGCTAACTGAAAAAAGAAAATCTCCCTTAACCAGTATTGCAACTGCAGTACTAGATCCTTATGCAGCAAATTTCTGGTTGCAAAAAATTAATCCATTATGGTCGGTGAATCAGTCACTCGGCAAAATTGTAAAAAAAGATACCGCTGCACAAGGTGTAGTGAGCTTTACTTTGCAATTCAATAAAAAATTCCAAATTGGCGCAGCAGGGCAGCATCATCCTGTTTATGTGACAATTCAAGGCGTACGCTATGAGCGAACCTATAGTTTGACTCAGCTTGATGCACAACACGTTTTATTGACGGTAAAAAAAGTTGATCAGGGCAAAGTCAGCACATGGCTGGTTGAGCAAGCCAAAGTTGGTGATACTTTGGAATTTGGTGCGCCTTATGGTGATATGCAACTGCCTGCACAAGCCCAGCCTTTAATTCTATTGGCAGCGGGTAGTGGTATCACACCAATGTATAGTTTGCTACAAGACATGGCGAAATCAGGTCGTCTTGGTAGCACTCCAGTAACTTTAATGTATTGGGTAAAAACCTTTGCAGACGCAGCATTTAAAGCACAGTTTGAAGCATGGGCACAGCAATATCCAAACTTTAAATTTCAAGTGTTTTATACCCAAGAGCCGAGTGTGGCGCACAGCCGTTTAAATGCAGAACATTTACAAGACTTGGCACAAATCGAGCAAAGTGCAGTGTTTGCATGTGGCCCATCGGGTTTTACCACGCAAGCTGAACAATTATTTGCACAAGCTGCTTTGCTGAAAACAGAAGCTTTTAGCATGACCCCTGTGTTAAGTGACGATGTTGGTTTGGTACAAGTTACACTGACCCAATCGAAAAAGATTGTCACCATTCCAAAAGGCAAGTCCATTTTAGAAAGTCTGGAACAGCAAAATATTAAGCCTAAATACGGCTGTCGTATGGGAATTTGCCATAAATGTGTATGTAACAAAGCTGAAGGTTCAACGAAAAACTTGGTCGATGGTGTTCAAAACAGCGAACCGAATAACCAATTGAAAATATGCGTCAATTCAGCACAAACCGATTTAATTATTGATTTATAAGCGAGTTCCGATTATGAATATGCCAGTAAAAATAGAATATTTCCGCAATCCTAAAAACCGTGAACTCACTCAATTTGAATTAGATGAGCTTGCACGTGAATTAGACGCCATCAAACAAGAAGTTTTGGATGATATTGGTGAAAAAGATGCCAAATACATCCGCCGTGTTTATTCAACCATTCGTTATAGCTCAATGGCAGGTCGTGCCTTATTGTTCGCAGGATGGTTCCCGCCAGCATGGGTTTTGGGTACAGGCTTGTTAGGCTTTGCCAAAATTATGGAAAACATGGAGTTAGGTCATAATGTCATGCACGGTCAGTATGACTGGATGAATGATCCTAAATTCAATGGTGCAAGTTATGAATGGGATACGGTAGGTACTTCAGACAACTGGCGTCAAACCCATAACTTTAAACACCATACTTATACCAATATTAAAGGTATGGATGATGATATTGGTTATGGTTTGGTGCGTTTGTTCCCAGAACAACGTTGGAGATCAGGCTACTTATTGCAACCTTTATACAGCATTCCTTTCTGCTTACTGTTTCAATGGGGTGTTGCCATTCAGAATTTAGAAATTGGTAAAATTTTGAATGGCCGTAAAAGCAAAGCCCAAGCCAAAAAAGAATGGCAACCTATGCAGAAGAAAATTGGAAAACAATTGTTTAAAGATTATGTGTTCTTTCCATTGATTGCAGGCCCTTCGGCTTTACCAGTGTTTACAGGGAACTTGGTTGCGAATGGTATTCGTAATATTTGGACATTCAGCATTATTTTCTGCGGTCACTTTACGAAGGATGTAGAAGTATTTCCAAAGTCTGTGATGCAAAACGAAAGCCGTGGTCACTGGTATATGCGTCAAATTCGTGGTTCATCGAATCTTACAGGTTCTGAAGCATTCCACATTTTGACAGGACATTTAAGCCATCAAATTGAACACCATTTATATCCAGATATTCCTGCACGTCGCTATCGTAAAATGGCGCCAAAAGTACAAGCTGTGTGTGAAAAGTATGGCTTGAACTACAACAATGCGAGCTTAGTTAAACAGTACGGCAGTGTGCTTAAACGTATTGTGAAATATGCTTTTCCATTTAAGAAATAAGTGACTTACAAATGAGTTGTTTAGTACGAATAGATTAAGTGATTGATCTTGGTTTAAAACTATACTTCTATTTTGAATTAGAGGTGATGCTGTAAAGTGTCACCTTTTTTATTGCTTTAGGTGTTGTAGTCGTTATTTTTATGCAGAATCATCAGCTATTTTATTAAGAGAAAACTCTATTTTTATTTTCTATTCTGGGTATAAAAAAGTAATCACCATAGGCGGCATCCGCTACATGTAACTTAAAAAACCCACAATTCAAATTGTGGGTTTTTTATTTCACTCATCAAAATCAAGCCAGTTTTTTATAAGCCATAATTTCAGGTAAGGTTTGATCTACACCGACCATATATGGATGGGTTGCTAAACTCAGCATGGCATCATCTTCATCACTATTACCATACGCATAAATAGCAGCATAATTTTCTAAATCATATTGTTCTAAAATCCGTATTTTCTTTTGTTCCTGACTGCAATCAGGTGTTGAATATCGCCCTGTAAATTGCTGCTTTTCAATTGCTGTTTCAGTACAAATCAAAGCGACATTTAACTGCTGACAAATATACTGTAAATAAATATCTACACTTGCAGAAACCACCACCACATCATCACCATTGAATTGATGTTGTTTTAATTGCTGTAACAGTTGTGGGTTTAGATCATGCATTAAATCTGCTGCATAGCGTTGTGCAAGTGCTAATATTTCAGTTGTACTTGCATCTTTAAACATGGCATTAAACAATTTAGGGCGCATGGCATGTGCAGGATAGACTTTTAAATAAAAGGCCTGAATCCACGGTAAGGTTTTTAAACCTTGTTTGATAATGTGTCGTTTAGATAACGCATAGAAAATGAACCCCGTAAAACTGTCTTTGCTGCACAGGGTTCCATCAAAATCAAATAAGGCTAAATTTTTATATTTTTGGCTTTTTGCATGCATGTTTTATAACGTCCATTGACTCGCGTAGCAAACCAATTGGTGTTGTAATCTCGACTCAGTTTAGGCCCTGAAATGACCACTTGCGGCATCATGGCATAAAATGGCTCTTTGCCCGTTTGTGCTTTATAAAGTTTTGTAACCGCTAAATAGGTTGCAGTGTCTTCAAATTTCTTTTCTTTTTCTTTTTTTAAGTCTGCACGAATTTGTCGTGGTGTAACCAAAATATTATGTTTGGCAAAAACAGCAATTAATTCACGTTCTGATTCACTCTTTGCATTACGCACACCGCCATCTTTAGCGTAAAGAAGTAAATCACCATCTAAATCGAGTTCAGCTTCGGTTAAATCATTCAGCATACTTTGGAATGCAGCATTGCGGCTCGAATACATGCCCGAGTTATAGTCAGCAAAACGGTATAGCGGTTGATCATAGTCGGCAGGGTACATCATTAAACGATGAATCCCATAATATAAGCCACCATACTGGGTATATAGATCACTGCGTAACTCTGCGATGTTACCACTTTGACGTTTATGCTCTTTGGCATAGCTAATATGCACTTGCATAGAACCTAAAGTGGTAATTGGATTAAGTTTTTCGCCAATATTTTGTCCAAACAGTTTGGCAGCACCTGTTAGTGCAGATACGTGATAATGTTTGGCCATATAGTCAAAAATTTCACGATACAATTCATCTAATTCACGTTCGGTTTTCACACGACGCATTTGGCTTAAATAGTTATCTTCAGGGCTAGGATGGTTTTTTAGTACATCCTGAAAATAGCCTGCAACCGTACCGCCAATCGCTTCGCCCAGTTTATCTTTAAATTTTTCATCCAAACGATCTTGTACTTCTTTAACAGCTTTTTCACCCAAACCATAAACTTGTGGGTCGGCTACAAAGTTCGATTCCTGATCCACCACGGCAATGATGGTGCACATATTTTCTTTGGTTTGTGGGATGCCCAATTGCTCTGAAATATCGTAAATATCTTTTGCCCAAGCACTACGCTCACTGACCCTATTCGGAATGAGTTTGCGGATTTGTTCTGCTTCAAGGGTTGGCTCATTGTCCTTAGACCACCATGCGCTATCTCCACAGGCAGCCAAGCTTAATGATAAAGCAAGCACGCTGAAGAGTTTCATCAAAGAAGTGAATACAGTGTCTTTCATAGTATAGGGAAAACTCGTTCCAAATGGATGAGCCCAAAGGGCAGATGCAGTATACTATGCCAATCGTTAAAGTTAAGAATATATATGTATATTGGTCCCTATCAACTGTCAAATAATTTGATCGTTGCCCCGATGGCAGGTGTCACTGATAGACCCTTTCGCTCACTGTGCAAGTACTTTGGTGCAGGGCATGCGGTCAGTGAAATGATGACCTCTGACAAAACTTTGCGCATGAGTAAAAAGAGTTTGTATCGTGCCAACTTTGATGGGGAACTTGCACCAATTTCTGCACAAATTGCAGGTTCAGACCCGCATGATTTGGCCGAAGCCGCACGTTATCAAGTCGCCAATGGTGCACAAATTGTTGATATCAATATGGGATGTCCTGCCAAAAAAGTCTGCAATAAGTTGGCTGGTTCGGCTTTATTGCAAGATGAAGATTTGGTGGCACGCATTTTAGATACTGTGGTTGCCGCGGTGAATGTGCCTGTGACACTGAAAACTCGCTTAGGTTTTTTGAATGGGCAGGAAAATATTTTACGGGTTGCCAAACGCGCAGAACAAGCAGGCATTGCTGCATTGGCATTGCATGGGCGTACCCGTGAAGATATGTATTTAAACCGTGCACGCTATTCACTGATTAAAGAAGTGAAAAGCATGCTCAATATTCCTGTGATTGCCAATGGTGATATTGATAGTCCTGAAAAAGCCAAATATGTCTTGGACTATACAGGCGCAGATGCGATTATGATTGGACGTGCTGCGCAAGGACGTCCGTGGATTTTTCGGGAAATCGCACATTATTTAGCAACAGGTGAGCTGTTAGCAGCACCGAGCATTGCAGAAGTTCAAAAAGTATTACTTGGACATTTAGCTGAGCTGTATGAATTTTATGGTGAATATTCAGGTTGTCGTATTTCACGTAAACATATTGCTTGGTACACTAAAGGTTTACGTTCAAGTAATGAATTCCGTCAAAGTATGTATCAAGTAGAAAGTACGGCAGAGCAATATAAAGTGGTGGAAGATTACTTTAATCAGCTACTTGCGCATGGTGAAATCATGAGTGATGTGCAGGTTGAAGCGGTGAACTTATTAGATACAAAATAAAAACCCAACCGTGATACACAGTTGAGTTTTTCGTACGTAAACTTAGCGTGCGTGAATCATTTCCAAAACCAACTGATTAATTAAATCTGCGGCCTCTAATTCACGAATCTGACTGACATTACTGCCTGCCCAAAAAGGGGCATAACCTTGCTCGCCTTGTGTGACGGCTGCTGAATGCAACTGTTTTGCAAGATCATACGTATATGGATAGGTGGGCACAGTTAAACGATTTGGTGTATCTACCTGTGTATGCCAATGATTAATTAAACCACGGGCAGAGCGTCCAGAGATGCTGTCGGTAATTTGAGTAATGTTTTGCTGAAATAAAGCTTGTCGATAAGCTGGATTGGCATTGGAACTTTTACATTGCACAAAGGCTGTACCCAGCTGTACCGCAGAAGCGCCCAATTTCAGCATTAACTGTGCTTGCTGACCATTCATAATGCCACCTGCGGCAACCACTGGCAGGGTACAATGTTCACGAATCAGTTGTACTAAATCGCTGGTTTTAATTGCACTATCAAAAGTTTGGTTAAAGATACCCCGATGTCCACCTGCCTCAATGCCTTGGGCGATAATGACATCAATTCCCGCTGCTTCAATGGCTTGAGCTTCGGCTAAGTTGGTTGCTGAAACCATAGTAATGATTCCTGCATCTTTTAAAGCCTGAATTTGATGCGCATGCGGAATCCCGAAGTGAAAACTGACGGCTTGTGGTTTAGTTTCTAGTACAAGATCTAAATATCCATCATGGTCTTTAAAACTTGGATAAATACAATTTAGTTGACTCGGTGCAGTTGCGCCATAGCGTTCAAAGATTGGCTGAAAATGTGCAATCCACGCTTGTGCAGCGACTTCATCTAGTGGACTTGATTCATGGCAAAAGAAATTGACCTGAAATGGAAAATCAGTCAGTTCTTGAGTGCGTAAAATTTGCTCACGTGCAGCATCTACCGTGTTTGCACCTAAACCGAGTGAGCCAAAACCACCTTGATTAGAAACCTCGGCTGCAAGTTCGGGAGTAGAAACGCCAGCCATTGGAGCAAGAAAAATAGGATGCTTTATATTCAGTTGTTCTAATAAGGTCATATTATTTACTCCATGTTTTTATCTACTTTGCCCAACTCTAGGTAGATTGGCAAATCATATCCGTCATTTCTTTATGAAATGTTAAGATGAGCGATATCATTAAATTTGCAGATGCTTTCAGGCATAATAAGCCTGATGTATGAATTGATGAGTAAATTAATGAAGCCTTTCGTTTATGGTGGTTTGCTTGTGGTGTGTGGATTAAGTGCGTGTAGCAATCCACAGCAAACTCAAGTAAAAATTGATCCAAAGCAATATCAGGTTCAGGATGCGACTGCATTACAACAGCGTATAGATGCTTTAAATGTCAAATTGGCGCAAGACTTCAAACAATTAAAACAAGTCGAAAATATCGCATTTGCGCATCAATTCCCTTTAGATGTAAATAACTTACAAACTTTAAATCAGCATTTAGTCGCCAGTACTGCTTTAAAGCCGACTAAAATTGCTTATTGCGATATGATGAATGGTTATTTTGCTGAGTTATATCGCTTAGGACATAACAATCTAGATTTTCTTAAAGATGTAAAATTACCGCGTGCAGAGCAGGAAAATTTGGCTGAAAATTTTGCCAATGCAGAATCTTATTATGATTTTATTTTGAATCGTTACACCAGTTACCGCCAAGTACAACAGACCATGGGCTATGGTTGTAATTTAAAAGCAGCGTTATAGTTGCGGCAGGATTTAGGTTTACTAGGGTCTGTTGATATTTCATAAATGGCTTGCGCTGTAGGCTAAAACTGAGCAGATTAGGCATGAAACGCAGGGAATAACGGGTTTATTTTCAAGTTTTATAACGCAATCTGTGAAAGTTTAGCCACATGAGCAAAAACAAAGCACTGCTTTGTTTGCTGCGCAAGGGTACAAGCATATTTTTTGCTGCTATTACGTTATGTGCCAGTCATTTAGAATGAGTAAATTTCCTGTCCCATGCCTTATATCAGCTAAAAAACCTTGCGAGATATATCTCTCATGTCGCAAACATAGACGAATTGTCAACAGACCCTAATTAAATCGTGCTGAATAAAAAACTCCTGAGAACTTGCTCAGGAGTTTTTGTTTTATACAATCAAATTATTGTTGTGCTTTTTCTTTCACATTTGCAGCACCTTGTTCAACCGCACCTGCAGTCGCAGCAGTTGCATCTTTAGCAGCTTGTACAGTCGCATCAGCTGCGTTTTCTGTTGCTGTTGCAACATTGTGTGCAGCATTTTCAGTTGCTTGCGCTGCGTTATCTACCGCAGTTGCTGTAGCAGTAGCAGCTTCATGTGTTGCATCTTTGGCATCATGTGCAGCTTGAGCCGCAGCGTTTTCTAAGTGTTCACCCGTAGTTGCCCCTGTTTCTGGTGCTTTTTCTTTTGCACAACCTACAAGTGCTACAGTGGCAGCAAGACCTAAAGCAATAAGAAGTTTATTCATTATCATGTTTCCTTTTTTTTCATCCACTTAAGATGGGATAATGCGAATATAACCAAAAAACAATCAATTTGAAGCTTAAAATTGTTCAAATAATGTAATGCGTTTAGATATTTTTTTGTTGTGTAGATTAGAACGATAAATTAGAGAAAAATATGCCGATGTGATTCATTTTTTCTGATAAGGTGAAATCTTAAGAATGGTTACAGTTTTTTATTGTACAGTAATGCCATTCTGTAAGATTGGGATTGTAAAATGCTTAAAAAAGGGATTTATCAACATTATAAAGGGCAATTGTATCAAGTGCTGCATGTGGCTACACACAGTGAAACCCAAGAGAAATTGGTGGTTTATCAATGCTTATATGGCGATTATTCTATTTGGGCCAGACCGCTTGATATGTTCACGGAGAGTATTACTTTGGATGATGACCGTGAACAGGAACGCTTTAAATTGATTCAAGAAGTGTATTAATATTTGAAGTTATTTACCTATTTAAAACGATCCAATCTATTTTTAGATTGGATCGTTATGTGGATGCTCAAAGTTTAATAAAATCAATTATTGAATGGAAATACGGTTAAAGCTTAAATCGTATGCTAAATATTTACTCACAAAAGCTGCTTTATCACTGCGTCTTAATAAGTTGTCATAAATAAATTGTGGTACAGGATGGAATAAATCCCCAGAGCCATTTTCGTAAAATATTTTTAAATAACGTGAAGATGCACTGTATGTCCAGGATGTCACGGCAAGTGTTTTACCCATAAGCAACTCCTTTATTTTTTATATTATTTTTCACAGAATAAATCTGCTTATTTTGAACATAAGTGAAGTGCTTGCTAAAAAGTATTACAGAATTGTAACTTTTGAATATAAGTTTTTTGCGCAACCTAAACGTGCCAAAAACGACAAAACTATTATGAAGCGAAATAAAACACCACATTTAGGATGTGGTGTTTATGCTTTGCACATGAATAGTCATTCATTTAAATAAAATGATTGAAAGACTAGATTTTATAGATGACGACATTGATCTTCTTTGTCACCAGAAACACGGTTTGTGCCGCCAGTCGGTTTTACGCGGTTATCTTCACATTCTAAATTGCCATTCACGCGGTTATTTTTTACAACGATTGAGCCTGAATTATCTTTAAGTTGAATATTGCCATTTACACGGTTTGACGTGAGTTGGATGTTACGCCCATCTTCGAGTTGGATATTGCCATCAATGCGGTTGGCATGTGCATTAACCTGACTAAAGTTTCCTTTAGATTCTAAATTGCCATCAATCGTACTATTTTTAATTGCCGTATGTGAGTTGGAATGCAACATTAGGTTGCCCTTAATAGTCACATGATCAAGAACACATTGTTTATGCACTTTGACATTATCATCAATAGTTCGATTTTTAATGCTGCCATTACAGTTGAAATCAGCTAAAGCTGGCACTGAAAATGCTATTAATGTTGAAAGTAAAAATAATTTTTTCATAGAACAGCCCTCAAAAATAAATCTCATAACTGTTACCGGTACAGATTCGATTGTAGTGTTGTAATGTTTTTACATTTTCTATTCTAGAGATGAAATATGAATAAATAAGGTAGAAAAGGGTGATGTTCTGATTAAAAAAAACCACGCAAAATATGCGTGGTTTTTTTGAGTGGTTTAATCTAAAACTTAGATTTTACCTACTAGGTCGATAGATGGGGCTAAAGTTGCATCACCTTCTTTCCATTTAGCTGGGCATACTTCACCTGGGTGAGCGTGAACGTATTGAGCTGCTTTAACTTTACGAAGAAGTTCTTGAGCATCACGGCCAATACCGCCAGCATTGATTTCGATGATTTGGATTTTACCTTCTGGATCAATTACGAAAGTACCACGGTCAGCAAGACCAGCAGATTCGATTAATACTTCGAAGTTTTTAGAAAGCGTCCAAGTTGGGTCGCCAACCATTACGTATTGGATTTTTTTGATTTCTTCTGAAGAATCGTGCCAAGCTTTGTGCGTGAAGTGAGTGTCAGTAGAAACTGCATAGATTTCAACGCCTAATTTTTGGAATTCTGCGTAGTTGTCTGCAAGGTCACCAAGCTCAGTTGGGCAAACGAAAGTGAAGTCAGCAGGGTAGAAGAATACTACAGACCATTTGCCTTTAAGATCAGCTTCAGTTACTTCAATGAATTGACCGTTGTGGTATGCATTTGCTTTAAATGGTTTAACTTCAGTATTAATTAAGCTCATCATTGTCTCCATGATTAAGGTTTGTATTTCGTTGGCAATAGAGTATCTAATTTTGTTTTATTGCTGAAATGGTATTTTTACATTACTAGCATCGGAAAAACAAATGAGTATGTAAAAAGCGTACACTTTCATCACAGCATTATTGAGTCTTTATTAGGCCTCAAAATGATGATGATTGCATGACAACCTATTTTTCAGGTTCAAATACAACCCATTTCAAGCAATTGGTGAACATACATCTATATGGGGATGCTATTTTGAAATTCAAGGGGGGATTTAAAACTTTTTAAATACGCATTCTAAATCACTGTTCTTTCGCTTAAAGGCATTACAGCGTAAAATACGCGTTTGTGTTTTGGTTAGGAAGCGTATTCTGTGCAGAGTCATTTAAATGTAGACCACCTCGTTTTGGCGCGTGATCGTCATCGTTTAAATCGACTACGAAAAGGCAAAGATGCCAATCCAAAGCAATATCAGGAATTATTTGAAAAATCTAATTTAAAAGTGTTGGAGCGTGCACAGCGTATTCCCAACATTAAGTTGAATCAAGATTTACCTGTGACTCAATCTGCCGAACAGTTGATTACTGCAATTCAGCAACATCAGGTCATTATTGTGGCGGGTGAAACAGGTTCAGGGAAAACTACACAGTTACCACAAATTGCAATGTTGGCAGGTCGTGGTTTAACGGGGTTAATTGGTCATACTCAGCCACGACGTCTTGCTGCGCGTAGTGTATCGCAGCGTATTGCCGAAGAAGTTGGCGAAAAGTTAGGTGAGTCCATCAGCTTTAAAGTTCGTTTTAATGAACAGGGTTCGCAAGATTCAATTGTCCGTTTAATGACCGATGGTATTTTGTTAGCAGAGCTTGCCAATGATCGTTATTTAAATAAATACGACACCATTATTATAGATGAAGCGCATGAGCGTTCTTTAAATATTGACTTCATTATGGGCTATTTAAAGCAACTTTTGCCACGTCGCCCTGATTTAAAAGTCATCATCACTTCTGCAACTTTAGATGTGCAGCGTTTTAGTAACTATTTTAACGGCGCACCTATTTTTGAGGTCGAAGGTCGAAGCTATCCTGTCGAAGTACGTTATCGTCCAATTTCTGAATTAAGCATTGGTGGTAGTGATGATGATGAGTTTGATGACTTTGAAGAAAACTTGCCACGCGCAGTGGTGCAAGCGGTAGAAGAATGCTTTGCCGATGCACAGGAAAAAGGTCATCCTGAACATGCCGATATTCTAATTTTTGCCAGTACTGAACAGGAAATTCGGGAGCTGCAAGAAACCTTGCATAAGCATGGACCGCGTCATACTGAAATTTTACCGTTGTATGCGCGTTTGGCTTTGGCGGAACAACAAAAAATTTTTAATCCTTCAGGTGGTGGTCGTCGCATTATTATTGCCACCAACGTCGCTGAAACCGCACTCACTGTACCCAATATCCGCTATGTGATTGATAGCGGTTTTGCACGTATTTCACGTTATAACTATCGCTCACGGGTGCAGCGTTTACCGATTGAAGCAGTATCTCAGGCAGCAGCGAATCAGCGTAAAGGACGTTGTGGTCGTATTGCACCAGGCGTTTGTATTCGCCTGTATTCAGAAGAAGATTTTTTAAGTCGCCCAGAGTTTACTGAACCTGAAATTAAACGCACCAACTTGGCATCGGTCATTTTACAAATGCAAAGTTTAGGCTTGGGTACGCTCGAAGATTTTGATTTTATTGAGCCGCCAGATCATCGTTTAGTCAATGATGGGCGTAAACTGTTGATTGAACTCGGTGCGATGATTGAGAAGGGTAAAGCCCCTCTTTTAGACGGAATGAGTAGCTCTGCGACGCAAAAGGGAGACAATCATCCGAATAATTCCACTAAATCCACCGCTAATAAAGGTGAGCTTCAAGGCAGCAGCTTAACCAAAATTGGTCAGCAAATGGCAAAAATGCCGATTGATCCACGATTGGCACGTATGATTTTAGGCGGTGCACATTTTGGGGTGTTAAATGAAGTCCTGATTATTGTAGCGGCATTGGCGGTACAAGACCCGCGTGAACGTCCTGCAGACAAACAAATGCAAGCCGATCAAAAACATGCTTTGTTCCGTGAAGCAGATTCTGACTTTTTATTCTATTTAAAATTGTGGGAAACTTTACACGAAAACCGTGATGGCATGAGTGAAAACAAACGTCGTACTTTTGCCCGTCAGCATTTTTTAAGTTGGTTGCGTTTACGTGAATGGAAGAAAACTCATGAACAATTGGTGGATTTGGCGCGTGGCTTAAAACTGTCGTTTAATGAGAAAAAAGCCAGTTATGAAAATCTGCATCGGGCGTTATTAACAGGGTTGCTTTCTTTTATTGCCAATAAAACCGATGAGCGCAATGTATTTATGGCGGTACGCCAACAAAAAGCACGAATTTTCCCTGCATCGACTTTGCATAAAACCAATACACCGTGGGTCATGGCATTTGAGATGGTGGAAACTTCGCAAGTGTATCTACGTACTTTGGCAAAAATTGAACCCGAATGGATTTTATTGGCCGCACGTGATTTGCTGAAGCATCACTATTTTGAACCACATTGGTCTAAAAAAGCAGGCGTGGTGAATGCCTATGATCAGATTTCGCTGTTTGGTCTAATTATCGAGCCGAAACGTCCTGTCAATTACGAAAAGGTCGATCAGGAAGCCGCCCATGAAATATTCTTACGTGATGCTTTAACCACAGGCAACTTGGGCATTACCCCACCATTTTTAAAACACAACCTGCTTAAACTGGAAGAAGTGGAACGGGTTGAAGATAAATTACGTCGTCGTGATTTAGTGGTTGATGAAGAAACTATTTATCAATTTTATGCCGCCAAAGTACCTGCAGAAGTTGCAAGCCGTCGTTCCTTTGAAGATTGGCGTGCCACAGTAGAGCCGCAAAATCCACGTTATTTATTTGTGGAAGATGATGCACTTTGGCTGAATGATCGTCCGACCACGCAGCAATTTCCTGACTATTTGCGTAATGGTGAGCTGCGCTTGGCGGCCAGTTACCGTTTTGACCCCAGCCATGATGAAGATGGCGCAACCGTTAAAATTCCAGTGCAAGCGTTGGCACAGGTCGATGAAAATATCTGGTCGTGGGGTGTTCTGGGTTGGCGTGAAAATTTAATTGAAGCCTTGCTCAAGACTTTGCCTAAAGATAAGCGTCGTCATTTGGTGCCTATTCCAGACACAGCTCGAAAGTTGCTACAACGTGTTGATGCGGTAAATTTACGCGAGCACATTTTTAGCTTTTTGGCATTCCAGTTACGCGCAGAGCACATCACCGAAAAAGACTTTAGCTTTGAGCGAGTAGATGCGTATTTATTGCCGTTCATTAAAGTGTTAGATGAAAAAGGGCGGGTGATTGAGCAAGGGCGTGATTTATCTGAATTAAAAGCGCGTTGCCGTACCGAAACTCACAGTCCAGTAAAACAGTTACACGGCGAATTCCAAACCTTCCCTGAACGATTTGTATTTGAAGCCTCGCAAAAAGTCACGGGCGTAGTGGTTAAGCAATATCAGGCGTTGGTACCAAGTAAAGCTTTTGCAGAACTTTCACAAAAAGATGAATCGGGTGTGGTGATTCAAACCTTTAATGATCAGCGCGAGGCGATTCATCAGCATCGTGAAGGGGTGATTCGTTTGCTGCATGTGCAATTAGGCGATTTATCACGGCAATTGAAAAAGCAAATTGCCAAACCATTGGCCTTGGCGTACTCACCTTTGGGTGATAAAGCACAACTTGAGC
The DNA here is from genome assembly GCF_041464035.1 of Acinetobacter sp. AL9. Lineage (NCBI taxonomy): Bacteria > Pseudomonadati > Pseudomonadota > Gammaproteobacteria > Moraxellales > Moraxellaceae > Acinetobacter > Acinetobacter sp. AL9. The sequence continues at coordinate 57,772 of NZ_JAYFSK010000007.1, forward strand.
AAATGTTGATCTATGCGACCTTGCAAAGCATTATTTGTGACGTGCCAGTCAACTTGGAAGAGTTTCAAAACTTGCAGCTTGAGGTAAAAAAGACTTTTCTCAGTCATGGTCAAACCACGCTGCGTATCTTTAATGAAATTTATATTGCTTGGCAAGACATCCGCCGTCAGCTCCTTATGCTAGATGAAGCCGTGTTTGCCAAAAATATGGATGATATTGAAGATCAGCTGGACTTAATGCATCTGGCAGACTTTGTGTATAGCAAGCCTGTAGAGGTGTGGAGCGAATATCCGCGCTATTTGAAAGCGTTGTTATTACGTTTAGACCGCTTACCCAACAACTTGCAAAGAGACGATGCTGCCATCGCCCAAATTGACCCTTGGATGGACAAATTGTTTAAACACAAACAAGATGCCCGACTCAAGGAATTGTACTTTATGGTGGAAGAATTACGCATATCGCTGTTCTCTCAACCCATGAAAACCAAAATGCCAATTTCTGCAACTCGGCTGCAAAAAGTATGGGAAAAGCTCGGAATCAGTTAAGATATAAGTAATTTCTAGAAGGAGTTTTACATGGGCATTCGCATTACAGGTACTGGTCTTTATCACCCAGAAGATGTTATTACCAATGAAGAATTGGTCGAAAGTTTAAATGCTTATGTGGAACAGTATAATCAGCTCAATGCTGACAAAATTGCAGCAGGTGAGCTTGAAGAACGTCGTGGCTCAAGTGCTGACTTTATCGAAAAAGCCTCTGGGGTAAAACGCCGTTATGTGTCAGAAAAAACAGGTATTCTGGACATTAACCGTTTACGTCCAAATTTACGTGAACGTGGCGATGATGAAATTTCGCTACAAGCGGAATGGGGCGTAATTGCTGCAAAACAAGCCATGCAAAATGCAGGTGTGTCTGCAGAAGATATCGATGTAGTGATTTTATCTTGTTCAAACTTGCAACGTGCTTATCCTGCAGTGGCGATTGAAATTCAAACTGCGCTTGGTATTCAAGGTTATGCCTATGACATGAACGTGGCGTGTTCTGCTGCGACTTTCGGCATTAAGCAAGCGCATGATGCGATTAAAGCAGGCGCGCGTCGCGTGTTATTGGTGAATGTCGAAATTACCTCAGGTCATAACGATTTCCGTTCACGTGACTGCCATTTTATTTTTGGTGATGTAGCAACTGCTTCAATTTTGGAAGACACTGAAACCAAAGCAGGTTTTGAAATTTTGGACATGAACCTGTTTACTCAGTTCTCGAATAATATCCGTAATAATTTCGGTTTTTTAAACTTAAGTGAAAATGCAGATATTGACGATAAACGCTTCCATCAAGATGGTCGTAAAGTCTTTAAAGAGGTTTGCCCGTTAGTCGCTAAAATGATCACTGCGCAACTGGTAAAGAATCAAATTGCGCCAACCGAGGTGAAGCGTTTCTGGTTGCACCAAGCCAATGCCAGTATGAATGAACTGATTTTGAAATTGGTAGTCGGCAAAGAAGCTGCACAACCTGGTTTGGTGCCTATTATTTTAGATGAGTTTGCCAATACCTCATCGGCAGGGGTAATTATTGCCTTACACCGTACTGCACATGAAGTCGAAAACGGTGAATATGGTGTCTTGTGTTCATTTGGCGCAGGCTATTCAGTTGGCGCGATTTTGGTACAAAAACGTGATGCTGCATAAGGTTTACTCACTTTATAAGATCAATCCAAGTTTAAGATTAGTATTGAACGTTCCTTCTCCTTCGGGAGAAGGTGTGGTCGAGTGAGTACTCATCACTCGCAATATCCTCATACAGAATAAAAACATCGAAAAACTTTATGAAAAATAATGCTTAGGTTAAGATGGAGCATCTTTTAATAGACCTATTTTGAAAACCTATGCAACCATTTGTTCTATATAACTCAGAGCAACGAAAAAAAGTTGAATTTGTTCCGCGTAAAGAAGGACATATCGACATGTATGTCTGTGGCATGACGGTTTATGATTACTGTCATATCGGGCATGCGCGGGTTATGGTTGCATTTGACTACATCATTCGCTTTTTGCGCAGTCAAGGTTGGAATGTGAAATATGTCCGCAACATTACCGACATTGACGACAAAATTATTAAACGTGCCAATGAAAATGGCGAGAGCATTCAAGCTTTAACAAATCGTTTTATTCAAGCCATGAATGAAGATGCGGCAAACTTAGGCTGTGTTGAACCTGATGCTGCACCACGTGCCACTGAATATATTGATCAAATGCAAAATATGATTGGTAATTTGGTCAATAAAGGCACAGCTTATCCTGCAAGTAATGGCGATGTTTATTTTCAGGTTGAAAAATTTGACAAATATGGCCGTCTTTCAGGTCGCAAGCTAGAAGACATGCAGGCGGGCGCGTCTGAGCGTGTTGATGTTGAAGTCGACAAAAAGCATCCATTTGACTTTGTTTTGTGGAAACATGCCAAAGAAAATGAACCATCTTGGGCTTCGCCGTGGGGCAATGGACGTCCGGGTTGGCACATTGAATGTTCTGCGATGTCGACTTGCTGCTTAGGTAATCATTTTGATATTCATGGTGGTGGTTCAGACTTAATGTTCCCACACCATGAAAATGAAATTGCCCAGTCTGAAGCATCAACAGGTGAGCAGTATGTAAATTACTGGATGCACGTTGGCTTTATTAATGTCGATGGCGAAAAAATGTCGAAGTCATTGGGTAACTTCTTCACCATTCGTGATGTGATGGAAAAATTCCATCCTGAAGTGATCCGCTACTTTATTGTGTCATCGCATTATCGTAGCCCTGTAAACTTCTCCGATGTAGCACTCAAAGAAGCCAAAACCGCATTATCACGTTTCTATCACTCATTTAAAGCTTATCAACAAGCGTACGGTACGCAAACAGTTGAGCAGTTAGATGAGGCTTTGGTGGAACGTTTTAATGCCGCAATGCGAGACGACTTTAATACAGCCGAAGCAATTGCAGTTCTGTTTGAAGTCAATAAAGAGCTGAACCGTTCAGTAAAAGAGCAGCAGGCAGATCAGGCGGCGGTGTACTATTCGACTTTGCGTCATTTGACCAATATTTTAGGTTTGGTGCAGCATGATGTTGACGAATTCCTGAAGTCTGATATTGGTCAGGACGCTTTAGGTTTATCTGAACAAGCCATTGCAGACTTCATTCAGCAACGTCAGGATGCCAAAAAAGCCAAAGATTTCGCCCGTGCTGATGAAATTCGTCAGTCTTTGCTCGATCAAGGTGTGGTCTTGGAAGATACCCGTCAAGGTACAGTATGGCGTCGTGCTGATTAATTGAGCACTTGGGAGCATAGAGAGTTGACAGTTGTATGAAATTCTCTATAATTCACTTCCATATTGCGGGAATAGCTCAGTTGGTAGAGCACAACCTTGCCAAGGTTGGGGTCGCGAGTTCGAGTCTCGTTTCCCGCTCCAAAATTTTAAAAAACGCTTATCGAAAGATAAGCGTTTTTTTATGGCTGTTTGTTACAGCTTGCTTGCAGTCAGCTTTATAGATGGGTTTGATCCATAATTTTTAGAGCATTTTCGTTGAAATATGCTTCTGAGCTAGTTCTATCTTTAGCTTTATCTGCAACTTTGAATCAATAAAATAAATAGCCTAAGCTCAAATATGATTGTTTTTCATTTGAAACTCGAGTCAAAAAGCGAGTTAATTAAAACAGCATACAAAAATGCGTTAAAACAAAAAACACACGCAGAATCAAAGTGTAGAATTGCATAGATATGCTAAAATTGCGAAAATTAAATGTGCTTCAATAAATCACTTTTATTGAGGTGTAGAAAATACTCAATTTAAGTTGAACGTTGAATGCCAAACATGTCAAATACCATTGATTTCCAATCTGTAGCCTTAGACACTTTAAGAATAGAAGAACAAGCATTACAAGTCTTGGCGACGCAAATTGATCAGCGTTTTAGCCGTGCCTGCGAAATCATGTTGCATTGCAAAGGGCGTGTTGTGGTCACAGGTATGGGAAAATCAGGTCATATTGGTCGTAAAATGGCTGCGACGTTTGCCTCTACAGGCACGCCGTCTTTCTTTATGCACCCGGGTGAAGCAGGGCATGGTGATTTGGGAATGTTGGTACGGGGTGATGTTTTAATTGCCATTTCCAACTCCGGCAAAAGTGATGAAATTATGATGTTGATGCCACTCATCAAACATCTGGAAGTTCCTCTAATCACAATTAGCGGTGATGATCGCGGGCCGATGCCACAAAATGCTGATGTCGCTTTAACATTAGGCAATATTCAGGAAGCTTGTCCACTTGGTTTAGCACCAACCTCAAGTACGACTGCAACCTTGGCATTAGGTGATGCATTGGCTGTAGCGTTACTTGATGCACGTGGTTTTACTGCCGATGATTTTGCTCGTTCACATCCTGCAGGCGCTTTGGGTAAGCGCCTGTTATTGCATGTGAAACATTTGATGCATACCGGTACAGAATTACCTAAAGTTGCACCAGATACACCAATGAACAAAGTGTTATACGAAATTTCAAACAAACGTCTAGGTTTAACCACAATTGTCGATGAAAATGACGTCTTGTTAGGCATTTTCACCGATGGTGATTTACGACGTTTAATTGATAAACAACAGGGCTTTGATGTGAATTTACAAGTTGGGCAAGTGATGACTCAACATCCTGCAACGATTTCACAAGAAGCACGTGCAGTTGAAGCTTTAGAACAATTACGTGACCGTAAAATCAATCAGTTTGTGGTGGTGGATGATGCCAATAAAGTCATTGGTGTGATCAGTATGCATGACTTGATTCAAGCAGGGGTAAACTAAACAATGGCATCTTATATTTTATTAGAGCAAGCGCGTCATATTGAAGCTTTGGTTTTAGATGTCGATGGAATTCTAAGTGATGGTTTTGTCACCTTAACCAACAGCGGTGATGAAATTAAATCATTCGATATTCGTGATGGTTTAGGTATGAAACTGGTGCAACAAGCAGGTGTTAAAGTCATTATCATCACGGGTCGTAAAAGTAATATTGTCGAAAAACGCATGTCCGATTTAGGTGTAGATTTGGTCTACCAAGGACGTGAAGATAAAGGCACTGCATTGCAGGAAGCCTGTGCCAAGTTAGGTTTATCACCTGCAGATTGTCTCTATATGGGCGATGACTGGCCTGATCTTTCAGCGTTTTCGATTGCAGGGATGAAAGTCACAGTGCCAAATGGACATATTGAAGTGCGTCGCCGTGCAGATTTAGTAACACAAGCCATGGGTGGTCGTGGTGCGGTGCGTGAAATCTGCGATATGATTTTAACAGCCAAAGGCGTATACCAAGAGTTACTTGAAAAGTATCTCACAATACCTCATTAATACGACATGCATTCAAAGATTTGAGTTACAGCCCCACTTATGGATACTAAAGTTTTATACGTTACTGCGATTGCAATTGCAGCTGTAAGTGGTGGTTATTACTATTACAGCGGTAAAGGCAAAAAACTGGAAACTGACACTGCACGTTCGATGACTTATTCAGCTGAGCAGATTCATCTGACCCAGACCGATGAGCAGGGCAATTTATATGTACGCGCTCAAATTGACCGTTTAGAGCAAGATATGCAGCAAAAGACCTCTAAGCTGGAAAATTTAAATGCTTCGATGTACAAAGCAGGTGAGGTCGATGCTACGTTCTATGCCAAGCAGGCACAAGGTTTTAATGACAATGAAAAAGTAGTGTTGTCAGATCAGGTTTTGGCAACCAAGTTACTCAAGCAAGGCAAGCTTACGCTTGAAACTGCTGAACTAAACGTGTTTCCCAAAACACGTGAAATTAATACTGATAAGCAGGTGGTGGTACAGTCACCACAAGCAGATTTTATCAGTCAGGGTTTAAAAGCCAATTTAAATGACGGCCAATACGAATTTTTTAATATTCGAGGAAAGTATGAACCATAAAACTAAGCTTACCGCGTCTAAAACGTTGATAAAACAAGCAGTACTTGTAGGCTTGGCGGTGCTTTCATCGGCAGGTAGTTGGGCAATTCCTTCTGACCGTAATCAGCCAATTAGCTTGGTGGCAGACCGTGCAACCTTTAGTGAGCGTTCAGGTGTGACGACCTATACGGGCAACGTGATTATTGAACAGGGCACCATGAAGCTACAGGCAGACTCTATTGTTGCCAATTTGAACAGTAAAAAAGAAATCAGTGTAATTACGGCTACAGGTAGACCTGCACAATTTCAGCAAAAAACCGATCCTGCCAAAGGTCTAGCGAAAGGCCAAGCGCAGAAGATTGTTTACAATGCAGAAACAGGCATTATTACCTTATCGGGTGGTGCGCTTTTAGAACAAGATGGTGCCAGTATTCGTGGTAATACCTTGCGTTATAGCATGAACAAAGGTGATGTTGAAGCAATTGGCACACCAAATAAAACAGGTTCTGATGCGGGTCGTGTCAAAATTGTGATTCCACCATCAAGCTCAAAATCATTCCCAGGAGCGCGTGATTAATGGATCAAAGCAGTGCAACACAGGACAGCACACAGCGCGGTCAGCAAATGCTATGTATTAAGCATTTAGCAAAAAACTACAATAAGCGCTGGGTAGTAAAAGACGTTTCATTTGAAATGAAAAGTGGTGAAATTGTAGGTTTACTAGGGCCGAATGGTGCAGGGAAGACCACTAGTTTCTATATGGTTGTGGGCTTGGTGCGTATGGATAAAGGCGAAATCCATTTAGATCAATTGGATTTGTCTGATCTTGCGATGCATGAACGTGCACGTAAGGGTATTGGTTATTTACCCCAGGAAGCTTCTATTTTCAGAAAATTGACCATTGCTGAAAATATTATGGCAATTTTGGAAACCCGCAAAGATTTAAACAAACAACAACGTCAGCAGCGTTTGGCTGAGTTGTTGGCAGATTTTAAAATCACACACATCAAAGATTCATTGGGGATGAGTGTGTCAGGTGGTGAACGTCGTCGTGCTGAAATTGCACGTGCTTTGGCCGCAGACCCTAAGTTTATGTTGTTAGATGAACCGTTTGCAGGGGTTGATCCCATTTCAGTCGGTGATATTAAAGATATTATCCGTACTTTGAAAGATCGCGACATTGGTGTATTAATCACCGACCATAACGTCCGTGATACTTTAGCCATTTGTGAACGTGCTTATATTGTTAGCGAAGGTTCAGTCATTGCAGAGGGTACACCGCAAGAAATTCTGGAAAATGAAATTGTGCGTGAAGTTTATTTGGGTGAAGACTTTTTTGTTTAAAGCTTGAATGTTCTAACCGTTATTGGTTTTCGTATGCTTACTGCATAAGTTGTAGAACAGAAAGTCGTGTAAACATTATTTAACCTTCTATACCTTTGAGGATAGAAGGTTTTTTCATGGTGGTTATCAGTCCAAATAAGCTATAACTCTAAATACGTTAGAGCGCTAAACACGTTATAATTATCAAGTTTTTATTTAACTGGTTGATTGATCTGGAGTGTTATGCCATTTACCATTGCTGCGCCCATCACTTTTGAAGAAGAAATTAAAAAAAGTCGATTTCAGGCAATTGCTGTGCCTGTAGATAATGAGCAAGCGGTAAAAACTTTTTTGGAACAGCAGCGTGATTCATCTACCACACATCAATGTTGGGCATGGAAAATCGGGCATCAATTACGTTTTAATGATGATGGCGAACCTTCAGGTACGGCAGGACGTCCTATTTTAGCCACGATTGAAGGCAATGAGTTGACTAATGTTTTGGTGTTGGTCAATCGTTGGTATGGCGGTATTAAATTGGGCACAGGCGGCTTGGTACGTGCCTATGGGGGATGTGCAGGGCAATGTTTGGCTCTAGCAGAAAAAATAGAACTGATTGAAAAAAAGACCGTGCAATTTTCCTGTCATTTTAATGAGTGGGCAATTTTACAATACGAGCTAAATAGTCAGCAGATTGAGTACAGCGAAGACTACACCGCCGAAGGCGTGTTGGTAAAGGCATTCATGCAAGTCGATCAAATAGACCCTTTAAAACTAAAATTACAAGATATTAGCCGTGGGCGTGAACAACTCAAAATCCTTGAGGATGATCAAGATGACTGAAGCAAATTCACCTGATCCATTATCGAAGTACCGTGAGCAGCATAAACACCGTTTAAACTACATGCCGTGGTTATATTGGTCATTAAAACCTAAACATCGTGCTTGGGCAGAAGCTTGGCAGCAGGAATATCAAGCTTATTTAATGGCAATGGAAACGGTAGAGATTGGCAAAAACTGTTTTATTTCACCATTGGCACATATTTTTGCAGAACCAGGACGTAAAATCAGTATTGGCGATAATACCTTTATTGCAGCCGATTGTACTTTGCATGGCCCTTTAGAAATTGGCAATGAAGTCGCGATTAATCACCACTGTATTTTAGATGGTGGCAGAGTTGGAATTAAGCTTCATGATCAGGTGCGTATCGCAGCATATTGTCATTTATATGCATTTGATCATGGCATGGCTTTGGATCAGCCGATCTATCAACAAGCGGTACGCTCACAAGGCATTGAAATTGGAGGGGATGTTTGGCTAGGTGCGCATGTTGGGGTTAAAGACGGTGTAAAGATTGCAGCACATGCCGTTGTGGGGATGAATAGCATGGTCACCAAAGACATTCAGGAACGTGAAATTGTGGCAGGAAATCCTGCAAAACTGATTCGTTATCGTGACTAGCTTTTATTCAGTCAGGCTAAATCTTTAAACTTGATTACATTTTTTCATGTCCCTGCAACACGAGTTGTGTTAAGTTAAAAATAACAACTAAAAAATAGCCTGCAAAAGGCAGTAAGAGAGGCAATAATGAAACGTGTAATTGCTTGTATTGATTCTTCGCCTTGTATTAATGCGCTTGCTGAAGCTGCTGCGTGGATTGCAACACAAACTCAACGTGAATTGGTGTTATTACAAGTTTTGGATTATTACCCCGCCAGTTATCATTTGGGGGAAATTAGTGGCGTGATTGGTTTTGAAAGTAATGCCATGTTACTCAAAGAATTAGCCGAATTAGAACAAAAACAAAGTGAATTAGCACTCGATTATAGCAACAATTTATTGCAGCACATTTCCAGTATGATTCAGGAAAAGTTCGGCATTGTACCTACCCACATTCAAGAAAAAGGCGACTTTTTAGAACAAAGTTTCAGTTTGTTGAATGAAGAAGATATTGTAGTCATTGGTCGGGTAGGAGAGAAATCGGCTGAGCGCAATAAAGCTTTAGGCAGCAATGTTGAAAACTTTATCCGTGGGGCAAATTGTACAGTAATGACTGTGGGTGAAAATTTTAAAGCACCGACACGTTTTATTTTTGCCTATGAATATTCACCAACCTGTATCAAAATGATGAAGCGAATTGCGCAAAGTGATTTGCTTAAATTATTGCAATGCCATTTGCTCTATGTGGGCGATCATCCAGAAGTGTTAAATGAGCCTGCAGATTTCTTAACCTCGGCAGGTTTGGATGTTGTAGTGGAATACCGTTATGGCGATGTTGCAGAGAATATTTTAGATTATCAGCGTGAGCATGGTATTCAGCTCATTGTACTAGGGGCGTTTAGTCACAGCAAAATTCATCAATTCTTCTTGGGCAGCATTACCACCAGCATTTTCCGTAATTCGACTGTACCGTTATTGGTCGCAAAGTAAAAACGTATTAAAAGACAAGAATAAGCGATTGTTTAGCTGAGCTGATCTAACTGTTGAGTGTCTGTCCATGGTTATCCGCATAAATTGTGGATAACTGTATGGACAGTACATGTAACATTATAATATATAATGTAAAATCGCTTTAGGTCGTTTTTTAACCTTGCTTTGGGTTTACTTTACAATCGCTAAAGCAAAGCCATCGTGACCTTTGCTGCCGACAGTTTGTAATGCGGTACACGATAAAATTCGAGGATGGTTTTGCATTACAGTAAACATATCACGAATACCTTCAATGCTCGGCTTGTGATTTTCAGGATTTAAAATTTCACCCGCACGAATCACGTTGTCTAAAAAGATAATTGTACCTGAACGGGAAAGATTAAGACTGAGCTCTAAATATTCAGGATAGCTTTGTTTATCTGCATCAATAAAAATAAAATCAAAGGCTTCTGTGTCGGCAGGGAGTGCTTTTAAAATATCGGCAGCACGCCCGACTTTCAATTCAACCTGTTGTTTCAGCTGGGCACGATCAATATTTTCTTGACCTAAAGCAGCGTGAGTATCACGTCCTTCAATTGTTAGAATATAACCATCTTCAGGTAGGGCGCGCGCGAGCCACATAGTGCTGTAAGCTGCAAAAGTACCCAACTCCAATACCCGTTTGCATTGGTTCATCTGAATGAGCATTTGTAGCAACATCCCCTGATTTGCGGCAACGGCAAGATGGTCTGGAAAACCTTTGGCATCGGTATTTTCCAAAGTTTGCGTCAAAATTGGGTCTTCGGGGATTAAATGTGATTCGATATAGTGATCGATATCCGTCCACATTTGTTGCATAGTCAGCTCACCTTTGTTGCGATGTGTGCATTGTAAACTTTTCTGCTTAGAGTGCAATTTATTACGCTGGGTTACTGTTGAATGCGACTGCTTTTAGATGCGATAGATGTAAAAAAGAGGCCAGTGTTGATCTCTTTTAAACATTCATTTGAAACAACAAAAGTTAGAAATTACATATAGATGAATGACGGCTTAAATCAGGCCCCCAAGTACGATAGCCTTGAGTATCAATATGAATTTGACCAGAAGCATATAAGCCCAAACCCATATTTAAACTTTGCCCATATTGATGCCAGAACTGGCACAGTCTGTATTTGGTACTTTCAATGTAGGCATAATCTTCGGCATTTGGGAATTGTGGACCAATTCTAAAATCAATCGCAGAGTTGAATAAATGTCTAGATGAATTTGCTCCACCTGCGCACTGATTCAATGGTAAATCACGATACACTGAGGTGACTTCAAAGTCGGTTAAAACTTTAGAGGCAACTAAATACTTAAATACGCGTAGGGTTGGTACTTGGTTTTTCCACAATTCACGACTTGGAATCATAAACTGTGAACGTCCACAACGCTGCCAATCTCGCGCAGTACGCATTAATTCAAAACTTGGGATAATATTGCCCACCCCATTTTGTTCTAAGAAGCGTTCATACTCACGGACTTGACGTAAATTGTCACTTACGGCCACCCAAGCATTGTAGGCGTAGGGCACAATTTTGGGTGCTGCCTGTCGTTCGTAGGTAATTTTTTCTTGAGGAATGAAAATTCGTTTTCCATCGGGCGTGGTGATCGTTGTTGTTCTGTCTGGGGTTGAGCTACAAGCCACCAAAAGCATGGGAACAATGCTGAACGAAAACAGCGCCTTGAAAAATTGCTTCATTAGGCAAATCAGATATTTATTTAAAGTGTCCGTATTCTAATCGAAAATGCGGGTTAAAATTTGAAAATATTGCAATCAAATGTGTGTTTTAGGTATAAAAAAAGATCAGCACAGGCTGATCTTTTTAAAAACAGGACAAACTTACTTTTCTAAGTATTGTAATTTGTCTGGCTTGCCATTCCATTCTTCACGGTCAGCAGGTTGATCGCCAATTTGTGTAATGTTTGGCCAAGTTTGTGAAAGCTCTGCATTTAGCTCAATAAAGACTTCTTGACCTTCTGGTAATTCATCTTCAGAGAAAATTGCATTTGCAGGACATTCTGGTTCACACAATGCACAGTCAATACATTCGTCTGGATTAATGACAAGGAAGTTTGGACCTTCGTAGAAGCAGTCAACAGGACAAACTTCAACACAATCTTGGTATTTACATTTAATACAGTTTTCAGTGACAACAAATGTCATGGCGACAGCTACCTAAAAATATGGTTCTAATTCAGAATAGTCTATTTTAGGCAAAAAACACTGCAACTAACAATTGCTTTTACTGATATTTGATATAGACAGTGCTACTAAATTTGATAAAAAGTGGATAAAACCATCAAAAAAACTTATAAATGAAAAAGACTCTCAATTGAGAGTCTTTGTTTAGCTCAAATATTTTAGAAATAACAGCGGCTAAGCGTTCAATTGTTCCTTTAAAGCATACAATTGTTCCAGCGCTTGTCGTGGCGTTAAATTATCGACATCTATACTGCGTAATAAATCTAAAGCAGGTGATGGTTTTTCTACCTCGATTACACGTTCAATCACTTCTGGTTCAGCTGAGCTTGTTGCTGGTGCAAATAGGTCATCTTGAACGGCTAAATTGACATTTTTGTGCTGCTGTTTTTCTAAAATTCTTAAACGGTTTTGCGCTTCTTTAATCACATTGGCTGGAATGCCTGCCAATTTTGCCACTTGCAAACCGTGACTTTGGCTTGCAGGACCTTGTTGAACTTTGTGCAAGAGAATCAGGTTGCCATTCATTTCTTTGGCGGTTACGTGGTAGTTATCCACCCCAGATTCTTTGCTTAATTCGGTCAATTCAAAATAATGCGTTGCAAATAGGCATAAACATTTGATGCGTTTGCTTAAATCCAACACACATGCCCATGCCAAAGATAAGCCATCGTAGGTACTGGTTCCGCGACCAACTTCATCCATCAGCACCAAAGACTGTGAGGTTGCATGGTGTAAAATTTGTGAAGTCTCAGTCATTTCGACCATAAAGGTCGATTTACCTGTCGATAAATCATCGGCAGAACCAATACGGGTAAACACGCGATCAATAGGACCTAATACGGCTGTTTGGGCAGGCACATAACTACCACAATAGCCAAGTAGGGCAATGAGTGCGGTTTGACGCATATACGTTGATTTACCGCCCATATTCGGGCCAGTAATAATTGCCAAACGATGATTGTAGTCGAGTAAAGTATCATTCGGTGTAAAGGCGGTTTTACTCAAGGCCTCAACAACAGGATGACGTCCTGCAGTAATTTTAATTCCAATTTCAGGGCTATATTCAGGGCGTGCCCAATTGCGTAAACGTGCTTGATGGGCAAAGTTTGCCAATAGATCAATTTGTGCAATCGCGCTGCTCATCATTTGTAATTGAGCAATGTCTTGGCGTAATTCATCCAATAGCATTTCAAATAGCATCTTTTCACGGGCTAAAGCACGGGACTCGCTAGACAGGACTTTATCTTCAAAACTTTTTAGCTCTGGGGTGATGTAGCGTTCTGCATTTTTTAAAGTTTGACGACGGATATAGTGTTCAGGTGCTTGCTCGGCTTGGGCGCGAGTGAGTTCAATGTAGTAACCACTGACACGGTTGTAGCCAATTTTTAACGTTGGGATACCGCTTTCTTGGCGCTCTTTGACTTCTAAATCAATCAGGAATTGCCCCGCATGATCACGGATTTTGCGTAGTTCATCGAGTTCACTGTCAAAACCCTCTGCAATGACATTGCCATCACGCAATAGTACAGGTGGGTTTTCTACAATTGCCTGCATCAGCCGTTGATGCAGTCCATGAAAATCGCCCAGTTCTTCATTCAGGTTTTGAATGAGTGCGGATTGTTGTGCAGAAACAATGGGCTGTAAGGCATGACGCAAATAGGGAATTTGCGCACAGGCCTGACGTAGTTGTACCAAATCACGTGGGCGTGCGCTACCGAGTGCGACACGACTCAGCACACGTTCAATATCACTAATTTCTTTCAGTACCAAACGCACAGGCGACTCATGGTAACCTTGTATTAAGGCTTGAATTGCATCCAGTCTTGCATCTAACAATGCCGTGTCACGCAAAGGTTGCATCAAGGTACGACTCAGTAAACGGCTACCCATGGCAGTTTGGCAATCGTTAATCAGTTGGAATAAAGAAGTGCCGTGTTCAAATAATGGTTCAACCAATTCCAAATTACGTCGGGTCACAGGATCAAGCGCAATAAAATCGCTGCTTTGTTCTAATTGAATACTGCGAATATGTGGTAAAGCCGTTTTTTGGGTTTCTTTGGCGTAGTGTATTAACGCTGCCGCTGCTGCTTTGGCTAAGGGCAAATGATCAATACCAAAACCTGAAAGTGACGATACAGCAAATTGATCACAAAGCGTTTTTTGTGCATTGTTCAGGTTGAAATCGACATTTGGGCGTTTGGTCACAGGGCAGTCAAGCTGCTTTTTAACCTGTTCAATAATATTCGGATCGACAATATCTTCATCGACCACAATTTCGCTTGGCATTAAACGAGAAAGTTCAATCGCGAGTTGTTCAGGCAAATAATCCATTTGCTGAACTTTAAAAATCCCTGCACTTAAATCCAGCAATGCGATACCAATTTGGTTTTGCTGTAAGCATAAAGAGACCAAGTTGGAAGATTGATGACTGTTGAGCAAGGCATCATCAGTGAGCGTGCCTGGGGTGATAATCCGTACTACTCCACGCTCTACAGGACCTTTGCCTGTCACCTCGCCAATTTGCTCACAAATTACCACGGTTTCGCCTTTTTTGACCAAGCGAGCGAGATAACCTTCAGCAGCATGATATGGCACGCCCGCCATTGGAATAGGTTTGCCACTAGTTTTACCACGGTGGGTGAGGGTAATGCCTAAAAGTTTGGCAGCTTTGTGTGCATCATCAAAAAATAATTCGTAGAAATCGCCCATGCGATAGAACATTAAAGAATGTGGATGTTCCATCTTCACCCGTAAGTATTGCTGCATCATAGGTGTAAGTGATGATAGATCAATACCTGAATTTTCTATGTTCATCTAATAAAAATACCTTTAAAAATAATAAGTTCTTCAATGATAATCATCTGCTTACATTCCTATTGCTGCTTAGGGGTAACAAGCAAGTCCTAAGGAATCCAATGAATAAGTATACCTTTTAGTATACCTTTTATTGGTGTATCTTATTTAAATCCTATCAGCATATGCATGCTGAAAAATCTGAGGGTGATTTTAGCAAAATTACCGAGTGCGAAAAGGTTAGAAGAACTATATGACTGTAAAAGATCCTACTTATACAAAAAAAGTAGCGTTAACTGCTCGAGCTATTGAAAAAATGAAACCTGAAACTTTCTTAGTAGATATTGGTGAAAATGAAGGGTTAAGAGTTAATAAGGGGAAAACAGGTCTGACTTCATTTTCTTATCGCTTCAGAAGTCCTATTGATAACTCGTTAAAGAAAGTAAAAATTGGTATTTACCCAGATATGTCATTGGCTGAAGCTAGATTAGAGCTTCAAAAGATGAAGATCAAACGCAGAGCAGGTATTTGCCCAAGTCAGGAGCTAAAAGATCAGAAGGAACAAAAAAAGATTGAGCAAGAAAAACGAGATGAAACAAATGCCCAATTTACAGTCAAAGAATTGATTGATTTATATTTAACTAATGTAATTGAAGACCGTTATGTTTTAGATAGTAAAACAGGCAGTAAGAAGTTGATTCCAGGAGCGAGAAAACGTAAAGGACAAGATGAAGCTAGAAGAACACTATACGGCGATGCGGTTAGAGTATTAGGGCATATAGCAGCTGATCAAGTGACGCGAAAAGATGTCGTAAATATGATTTCTAAAATTATTGAGCGTGGGGCAAATGTTCAAGCTGGGCGTGTACTAGCAGAATTAACGTTGGCTTATGACTACAGTATAGGATTGGAAAAATTTAAGGATGATTTTGCAAATCCGGCACTTTTGGCTAAATCGAGTTTAAAGCAAAGCAGGGTGAAGTTAACACACAAAAAGGGTAGCCGAGTATTATCAGATAAAGAAATTAAAAAAGTATTGGAATGGCTTCCAACATCAGGTTTCTCAGAAAAAGTTAGGCATATTCTTAGAATTACGTTATGGACTGGGTGCCGTACTGGGGAAGTTTGTGAGTTGAAATGGGCGGACATTGATTTTGAAAAAAATACGTGGCATTTAAAAGGAAGCAAGAATGGTACGGATAGGTATGTCCAACTTTCTAAACAATGCCTTGAATATATAAAAGCATTATCTCGTGAGTCAGATTTTCTTTTTGAATCAAGCGTTAAAGGTAAGGCAATTACCCAGAAGATTCTTACAGTGTATAAATGGCAAATGCGACATCCTGAAAAACTTTCATACGCATTACAGCCTGAACAATTGTGGTTGTCCGAAATTGAGGATTGGAGTCCGCACGATTTAAGGCGGACTGTACGTACTGGTCTCTCTAGGTTAAGTTGTCCTGCAGAAATTGCAGAAGCTGTATTAGGGCATTCAAAAAAAGGAATACAAGGTACTTATAATTTGCATGCGTATGAAAAAGAATGTGCGGAATGGTTACAGAAGTGGGCAGACCATTTAGATGCTTTATAAAATAAAAAAGAGCCTTTGGATGAGGCTCTTTTTTATATGTTACAAAAATCTTTTAAAATATTGTTCAATAGAGTTTTCATTGGACAATCTTTCTTTAGTGAGTAAATTTTCGACCATACTAATATTATTTACCTTAATAGTTTTTGGTGCGCTTTGCCCTAAACTGATCAACTTTATCCAAAGCTGTTGATGTTCTTCATAGCATTTTACAAGATGACCAGACAGGGTTGTGATTTTATTAAGAGTAGGATCAAAAAACTGAATTTCATGATCAGGCTTGAGAGATTCCGTGTTTGAGAGAGTTGATCCTTTATTACCTATTAATTTCGTAGATTGATTTGGTTTAGATGAATTGGCGAAGTTCATTAAAGTCATAAAGATAAAGCGAATACCATAAAAAAGCACGCTAATAAAGAAAAAGAATACTGCAATCCAAAAAATAGCTTTTAACACGATTGACCCCTCTAATAAATTGATAAATTTTGTTATGCTACTAAGATGAATAATAAATGAGATTTAAGAAAATGATATCTAATAAGTTTCCAGATGTGATTTTTGTCGCATCAAACGAAATGGTAGAAGAATTATTTAAGAAAAAATATCCTAAACTAGTAAAGGAATCTGAACCAAAAACAGATGGATTCTTTTCTAGATTTAATCAGAAATTGAATGAAAGAAGTAGTATGGCAGTAGGGTTGATAGGAGCAAGTATTCATAAAGCTACAAATAAAGAAAGCACTAAAGACGTTTTAACACATGCTGAAGAAATTTCAGCAGAGTTGATGAAATATACCAATAATACGACAGTGAAAAATACAAAGCCAGCTCTTGTTTATAGCGTTGAAGATAAAGCAAGTATTATTTTGAAAGGGATGAAACTTCCTACTGAAGTAACTTATGTATCTTTAGAAGATGCAAAAAAATTAAAAATTCCCAAAGAAGATAAGTTGACTGAAAATAGCTTTTTTATCAAGCATCCTCATATTAAAGACCTTTACATTAGACCAGAAAACTTCCAAATCGAATTAGCAAAAGCAAAAGAAAATGTATATATCCAATTAGCAATAGCTTTTGGTGCTAAAGAAATTCGTTTAGTGACTAATTCCCTTAATCATTCAAATAAAAAACTAAAATCAAATATTCCCTTACCTCAATACGGGCTACTAAGTGGCTTTGATGTGTCTTTTGATACCACTACAAATCAATATCGATCAATAGTAAGAGAATTTGATCCAACTGATCATGAGCCGTATATACCAAGTGATTTACAGGAGTGGGTAGATCAAGATATGGAATTGCAAACTATGTGGGATGGTAGAAAAGATGGTAAACGGCAAAAGACACATACCATGAAATTACATTATTTTAATGATACGAATGGTAGTGTACAAGTCGCTGTATCTTTACTTAATATTTTGAAACAGGAATTTAATGCGAAAATGACGCAACAAAAATTTGAGGCAACAACTGTTTTACTTAAGATTGATTATCATTAATAATAGCTGATATTGCCTAATAAGACCCATCATTGATGGGTCTTTTTTTATGCCACCTTTTCTACAGTTTGCCTGAGAGTGTTTGATATGGCGTAACCATTTTCTGGATCTGCCGAGTTTTCATCTAAAGGGTAAAACTCATCGATGACGTCGGGATCTTCTTCAGAATTAATCTCAAATACAGCATTGGCAAAACCTCGTCTGGCGATATGATCTACAGCCTCTTGATAGAATCCGGCCTGCTTGCTCTGTTCATCAATTTGCTTGGCTTGAGTAATGGCATCATTGAGACTAATCCCATCCCTTAAAGTTAGATCCACGTAGTACACCGGTTGCCGATAGCTTTGTGTGGTGCTTTTGCCTCTTAAAGTCAGTTGCAAAGGCAGACAAGAGAGTAAACCTCCTGAAGCTGCGTGGTAATAACTCAGCCGTGCAGCCAAAGTCCGAATACTGTTAAATCCTGTGGTTCTAAAGATGAAGGTGCCAAACTCATCCGAGTCATCTAAATTCACATGCAAGCGTCCATAAGGCTTGCAGTTACCTCCTTGAGCCAACGGACATAAATCTGGTGATGGACAGGGATGTTGCTCTACACCTTGATTAGTTAAACGTTGGCAGGTTTCCCCATTACCGACACAAACTGGGCGCCCAGTCTGACGGTCAAATAGGCTGTATTCTGCACGTAGGTTTAAGTCAGTGTTAGCGGCAATGTAAAAATGACCCCCCAACAGCATTTGAAAATTGACCCCCTTGGTTAATATAGTGGTCTTTTTGGACTGCTCAACATGTTAACTTTGGAGCAAGCAGTGACAATCCAAATACTT